>NZ_JBBEGC010000012.1:0-114017 GCF_037401995.1 Saccharothrix sp. CCNWYY140 | reverse complement strand
CTGCACCCCGGGAAATCTGTGGTAGCCCTTCGGGCAGGCCATACGGTGGGGGAACCGAGGCCCTCCACTTGTAGGTAGAAGAAAAGCCAAAGCTCGCTTCGCGCGCTGGGAAGTCGGCGGAAGCCGGCGGAAGTCCGGGGGGTGCTCGTGCCGAAAGTGGGGACGGTCAATCCTCCGCCTGCACGACCAGCATGGTGAGGTCGTCGTGCTCCGCCGCGCCCAGCCAGTCGAACACCACCCGCCGCACGTGCTCGGCCACCGCCGCCGCCGGCAGTCCCACGCACTCCGCCAGTGCCGCCTTCAGCCGGACATCGCCGAACAGGTCTTCCCGGTCGCCGTGGGCGCGGGCCTCGGTGACGCCGTCGCTGTAGATCAGCAGGGTTTCGCCCGGCGCCAGCGCGACCGTCGTCTGCTGGAACTTCACCTCCGGCAGCACGCCCACGATGCCGCCGTGCACGGCCACCTCGTCCACCCGCCCGCCGGAGCGCAGCACCAGCGGCGCGGGGTGTCCGCCGGCCGCCAGGGTCACCCGCAGCCCACCGGCCTGCACGGGCACGAGATTGCCCACCACCAGCGTCGTGAACAGCCGGCTGCCGGCCGCGCGCAGCGCCGAGTTCAGCAGGTACAGCAGTTGCGCGGGGCGCTGCTCGACCAGCAGCAGGGTGTGCAGGGACCGCCGCACCCGCCCGGCGTGCACGGCCGCCTCGAGCCCGTTGCCCGCCACGTCGCCGAGCACGAACGCGGCACTGCCGTCCTCGCGCGGGTGCACGTCGTAGAAGTCGCCGCCGACCAGGTTGCGTCGGTGCGCCGGCTCGTAGACGCGGGCGAGCCGGGTGCCGGTCATGGTGGGCAGCGGGCGCGGCAGCAGGTCGGCGCGCAGCGCCTCCACGGTCTGCTGCTGCTCGCTGAACCGGGTGCTCGCGTCGAGCGCCGCCGACGCGCGTTCGGCGAACCGCTCGAGCAGTTCCTGGTCCCGCGACCTGCCGAAGCTGACCAGGGCGCCGTGCCCGTCGAACGACACGGCGAGGCCGCCACCCGAGGGCCGACCCCACGGAGCATCACCCGGCTGGGTGATCTCGGCGTGTCGCGCGGACCCGTCCAGCACGTCCAGCAGCCCCGGCACGGTGCCCGCGATCTGCCGGGTCGTGCGCGCGACGGTCACACCCGAGCTGTCCCGCCGCCACCACTCCAGCCGCCCGCGTGCGCCCGGCACCACTACGACGGGGTGGTCGGACGGCGCCAGCTCGACCACGGTCCGCAGCGTCTCGTCACGGTCGGTCAGCACCGCGAGCCGCTGCGACGCCCGTTCCAAGAAGTCCTCGACACCCCGGTACCAGGCGGTCCAGCCGCCGCCCAGGTCCTGGGCACGGCCGTGCGGCGAGGCCGGCGCACCGGGCCGGGCCTCGGGGAACAGGACGGCGGCGAGCGGGTTGGCCAGGCGCACGACCCCTTCCGGGTCGAGCACCACCACGGCTTCGTGGAAGCCGTCGACGAGGCGGCGCCACGCGTCGAGGTCGAGGCCCGCGTCGGCGCCCTGCCGGTAGCCTTGGGCCATCGCGGCTCCTGTGTGTCGGGTCGTGCCCAACCTAGCGGACACGCCGCGTTCAACAGTGGCAGGCTTGGCGCACATCCGCAGACGTTGGAGGCCCTCGTGACGACCGCCCAGGACGACACGGACGTGACCCTGGCCCGACTGCTGTCCGCGATGCGGGAGATGCGGGACGGGAACTTCCGACGTCGGCTCGTGGTGCCCGACGGGCCGGCGAGCGAGCTGGCCGAGGTGTTCAACGAGATCGCCGAGCGCAACCAGTGGCTGGTCGGCGAGCTGGTGCGGGTGCGCCAGGCGGTGGGCCAGGAGGGCAGGCTGGGCGAGCGGCTCGCGCCCGGGGCCGGCCCGCAGGGCTGGGCGATGGCCTCCGACGCGGTCAACGGCCTGGTCGACGACCTGACCCGTCCGACCGCCGAGCTGAGCCGGGTGCTGGCGGCCGTGGCCGAGGGCGACCTGTCGCAGGAGATCACGGTCACCGCGCGCGGCGACGTCGCGACCCTGGTGGAGAGCTTCAACTCGATGACCGCGACCCTGCGCACGTTCGCGGGCGAGGTCACCCGCGTGGCGCGCGAGGTCGGCACCGAGGGCCGGCTGGGCGGCAAGGCGAACGTGCCGGGCGTGGCGGGCACGTGGCGCGACCTGACCGACTCGGTGAACTTCATGTCGGACAACCTCACCGCGCAGGTCCGCGACATCGCGCAGGTGGCGACGGCGGTGGCCCAGGGCGACCTGTCGCAGAAGATCACCGTCACGGTCGCGGGGGAGATGCTGGAGCTGAAGGACACCGTCAACACGATGGTGGACCAGCTGTCGTCGTTCGCCGACGAGGTCACGCGCGTGGCCCGCGAGGTCGGCACGGACGGCCGGCTCGGCGGTCAGGCGCAGGTCCCCGGCGTCGGCGGCACGTGGCGCGACTTGACCGACAACGTGAACTTCATGGCGAACAACCTGACGTCGCAGGTCCGCAACATCGCGCAGGTGGCGACGGCGGTGGCCCAAGGCGACCTGTCGCAGAAGATCACCGTCGACGCGCGCGGCGAGATCCTCGAACTCAAGGACACCATCAACACGATGGTGGACCAGCTGTCGTCGTTCGCCGACGAGGTCACCCGTGTGGCGCGCGAGGTCGGCACCGAGGGCCGCCTGGGCGGTCAGGCGCAGGTCCCCGGCGTCGCCGGCACGTGGCGCGACCTCACCGACTCGGTGAACTTCATGGCCGGCAACCTGACCAGCCAGGTCCGCAACATCGCCCAGGTCACCACGGCCGTCGCGCAGGGCGACCTGTCGCAGAAGATCGACGTCGACGCGCGCGGCGAGATCCTCCAGCTCAAGACCACGATCAACACGATGGTGGACCAGCTGTCGTCGTTCGCGGCCGAGGTGACCCGCGTGGCCCGCGAGGTCGGCAGCGACGGCCGTCTCGGTGGTCAGGCGCAGGTCCCCGGCGTCGCCGGCACGTGGCGCGACTTGACCGACTCGGTGAACTTCATGGCGGGCAACCTGACCGCCCAGGTCCGCAACATCGCGCAGGTCGCCACCGCCGTGGCGCGCGGCGACCTGTCGCAGAAGATCACCGTCAACGCGCGCGGGGAGATCCTGGAGCTGAAGGACACCGTCAACACGATGGTGGACCAGCTCTCGTCGTTCGCCGACGAAGTCACGCGTGTGGCTCGCGAGGTGGGCACGGACGGCCGTCTCGGCGGTCAGGCGCAGGTCCCCGGTGTCGCGGGCACCTGGCGGGACTTGACCGACTCGGTGAACTTCATGGCCAACAACCTCACCGCCCAGGTCCGCAACATCGCCCAGGTCACCACGGCGGTCGCGGGCGGCGACCTGTCGCAGAAGATCACCGTCGACGCGCGCGGCGAGATCCTCGAACTCAAGTCGACCATCAACACGATGGTCGACCAGCTGTCCGGCTTCGCCGACGAGGTCACGCGCGTCGCCCGTGAGGTCGGCACGGACGGCCGGCTCGGCGGTCAGGCCCGTGTGCCGGGCGTCGCAGGCACGTGGAAGGACCTGACGGACAACGTCAACGTCATGGCCGACAACCTGACCACCCAGGTGCGCAGCATCGCGGCGGTGGCGGCGGCGGTCGCGGGCGGCGACCTGTCCAAGAAGATCACCGTCGAGGCGAAGGGCGAGATCGCGGCCCTGGCCGACACGATCAACGGCATGGTGGACACGCTGCGCGCGTTCGCCGACGAGGTCACCCGCGTGTCCCGCGAGGTCGGCACCGAGGGCATCCTGGGCGGCCAGGCCCGCGTCCCGAACGTGGCCGGCACGTGGAAGGACCTCACCGACAACGTCAACTTCATGGCGAACAACCTGACCAACCAGGTCCGCAACATCGCCCAGGTCACCACCGCCGTGGCGCGCGGCGACCTGTCCAAGAAGATCGACGTCGACGCGCGCGGCGAGATCCTGGAGCTCAAGACCACGATCAACACGATGGTCGACCAGCTGTCTTCGTTCGCCGACGAGGTCACGCGCGTCGCCCGGGAGGTCGGCACCGAGGGCAAGCTCGGTGGTCAGGCCGAGGTCGAGGGCGTGTCCGGCACGTGGAAGCGGCTGACCGAGAACGTCAACGAGCTGGCCGGGAACCTGACCCGCCAGGTGCGTGCGATCGCCGTCGTGGCCACCGCCGTGACCGCGGGCGACCTGAGCCGCCAGATCACCGTGGACGCCTCCGGCGAGGTCGCCGACCTCAAGGACAACGTCAACCGGATGATCAGCAACCTGCGCGAGACCACCCGCGCCAACCAGGAGCAGGACTGGCTCAAGACCAACCTGGCCAGGCTCTCGGGCATGATGCAGGGCCACCGCGACCTGCACGCGATGGCGTCCCTGGTGATCAGCGAACTGGCCCCGCTGGTCTCCGCCCAGCACGGCGCGTTCTTCCTGGTAGACGGCGAGTCCGACGCGGTGGAGCTGACCGCCACCTACGCCTACCAGCCACGAGGCGGCAGGCCGACCCGGTTCGCCCGCGGCGAGTCGCTGATCGGCCAGGTGGCGGTGGAGAAGAAGACCGTGCTGGTGCGCGACGTCCCGCCGGGTTACCTGGAGATCGGCTCCGGCTTGGGCTCCGCGCCGCCGCTGAACCTGGTGATCCTGCCGGTGGTGTTCCAGGGCGAGACGCTCGGCGTGATCGAGCTGGGGTCGTTCAGCGAGTTCACGGAGGTCCATTTGGACCTGCTGGACCAGCTGAAGGAGAACATCGGCGTCAACGTCAACACCATGTTGGCCAACGCCCGCACCGACAGCCTGCTGGCCGAGTCGCAGCGCCTGACCGAGGAGCTGCGGGCCGGCTCGGTGGAGCTGGAGGCACGGGCGCGGCAGCTGTCGTCGGCGTCGAAGTACAAGTCGGAGTTCATGGCGAACATGTCGCACGAGCTGCGCACGCCGTTGAACTCACTGCTCATCCTGGCCAAACTGCTCGCCGACAACTTGGACGGCAACCTCAACCCGAAGCAAGTCGAGTTCGCGAAGACCATCCACTCGGCGGGCACGGACCTGTTGCAACTCATCGACGACATCCTGGACTTGACGAAGGTCGAATCCGGACACATGCAGGTCCAGACCGACCCGGTACGGGTGTCGGACGTGGTGAACTACGTAGAGGCGCTGACCCTGCCGCTTGCGGCGGAGAAGAGCCTGGAGTTCGAGGTCACCGTAGAAGCGGACGTGCCCTCCACCCTCCACACCGACGAACACCGTTTGCAGCAGATCCTGCGCAACCTGCTCTCCAACGCGGTGAAGTTCACCCACGACGGCGCAATTCGGTTGAGGATCAGGCTGGCCGACGGCGCAGTGGCCTTCGACGTGCAGGACACGGGCATCGGCATCCCGGCGGACAAGCTGTCGGTCATCTTCGAGGCCTTCCAACAGGCTGATGGAACGACGTCCCGCAAGTACGGCGGCACAGGCTTGGGCTTGTCCATCAGCCGAGAACTGGCCGCCCTCTTGGAGGGCCGCTTGGACGTGCGCAGCGAACCCGGCGTCGGCTCGACGTTCACCCTGTACCTGCCGTTGGGCGACCACAGCCTGGTCCCAACCCCGGTAGAACCGGAACTCCCCGAACTCCTGACCCCGGTAGAGGAACCAACGGCAATCACGTCGGCCCCTGATGACCTGCCGCCCGCGCCCATGCGCTTCCACGGCGAAAAGGTCCTGATCGTAGATGACGACCTGCGCAACGTCTTTGCTTTGACCAGCGTCCTGGAGCTGCACGGGTTGGAGGTGATCTACGCGGACAACGGGATCACGGGCGTCCGGGCACTGGAACAGTATGACGACGTGTCGCTGGTGCTGATGGACATCATGATGCCGGAATTGGACGGAAACGCGACGATCGCGGCCATCCGGGCGATGTCGCGGTATGCGGATTTGCCGGTGATCGCGGTGACGGCCAAGGCGATGAAGGGCGACCGCGAGAAGTCCCTGGCCTCAGGCGCCACGGACTACGTGACCAAGCCGGTGGACACCGAACACCTCCTCCGCCTGATCGCCTTCTACCTGGGCCTGGAACAGGACTGACGTCGTACGCCCTATCCAGGGTCAGCATGACCATGCGGCACCTACTCCCTCGGGGGTCGAGCGTTGGTGCCTGCCTCCACGTGCGCGGTGCCGTCCGGGGGAAAGTTCGCCGATCACGTGGCCCTCGTCGGCGTGCGCCGATATAGCAATGCCTGCAAGCTAGACATCGGATTGGGTGTCGCCGGAGTCGGGCTCGAAGCGCTGAGCTTCGTCGTCGACCCGTTGGGGTCCCTGCTGTCCGCCGGTGTTTCGTGGTTGATCGAACACGTCAAGCCGTTGTCCGATGCCTTGGACTGGCTGGCCGGCAACGCGGATGTCGTTGCTTCGCACGCCGCTACCTGGAAGAACGCGGCGAAGGCTGTGGCGGAGGTTCGGGACGACTACACGCGAGACGTAGCCGACGACACCGCCGGCTGGGTCGGGCAGGCCGGGGACGCCTACCGCGCCGTCGCCAAGAACAACGCCGAAGTCCTCGCCGGCGCGTCCACAGCCGCTGACGGGTTCGGTTCAGCCGTGGAGATGGCCGGAATCGTGGTCGCCGTCGTGCGGGAGGTCGTGCGCGACCTGACCGCCGACCTGGTCGGCCGCTTGATCTCGTGGGCCGCGGAGGTCGCGTTCACGCTCGGCCTCGCAACGCCCGTCGTGGTCGCGCAGGCATCCGCAGCGGTGGCGCGGTGGGGTGCGAAGATCGGCGACATCCTGAAGAAACTGGTGCGCACGATCAGCAAGCTGATCCCGTTGCTGCGCAAGCTCGGTGATGTGTTCGCCAAGGTCCGCAAGGTCCTGGACGACCTGAAGACCCCTGCCCGGTCGGGTGACGAGCTTCCTCGCCCAGGCCAAACCTGCGGCGCGCGGCCGGTCGATGACGGATCGCTGCGTGCCTACGACCGCATCGACCGCTGGTCGGAGAACGCCTACCAGTCGATCCGGGGTTCCGACGACGTCGACGATGTCGCGAGCCATGTCGCGGACGTACCCAGGGTCGGCGGAGGAACCGGGTTCACCCGCGCCGAGATCGAGCAGATCAAGAACCACTGAGACCGAAGCCGAGGCGCGCTACCGGTTCCACACCGACGGTGGAGCGGACCGGTACTTGGTCTTGGACAAGCGGGCCGAGGTCGTCAGCCCCGAAGACGGCAACCGCGACGGCGTGTTCCGCGCTGCGGCCACCAAGCTGGCGCGAACCTGGCTCAGCACCGGCACGGCCCCCGAGCGGCTGATCCACCAGAGCTGAAGCATTGGAGGCGCACGGTCGTTGCATGCCGTGGTGTTGCTGTGACTGCGGTACCCAGTGATCCAACCACCGCCACGCTCTTCACGGGCAGCCCGGCACCCCCTACGCGCGCCGCGCGCAGGTTTTTCAGGAAACTGCCGCACAGCACTTCTCTGCCCTCGCCCTTTCTTTTGCTTTGTGTCCATCCTCAGTGGTCTGCCCGCCGGCGGGCTCTATTGATCTTTGAACTTGCGTTTCGCTTCCTCAATCCACACGCTTCGCGGGTCTAAACGCAACGCGCTTCGCGCGCTCAAGATGAAAAGCGGGCCGGGAGACCGCCGATGGGGGTGAAGGGCGCGCGCTCCGCGTGCGAAGACGCGCTGTGCGCGCCAAAGCCAAACCCCGCCGAGTCACGGCTCGGCCCGACCCGTCGGATGCCGCCCGTCCCCGTCAGGCGCGGCTGTCCCCGCCGTCAGGTGCGGCCGACGCGGCGGACTGTGGCGACGATGTCGGCATTCGTTGCGCCCTTGACCAAGTACTCCAGGACTCCCGCACGGCGCATCTCGTCCACCGCCGCCCCGTCGACATGGGCCGAAAAGGCCATCAACCGGGTCGTTGGGCTCAGTCGCCGGATCTCGCGGGCGATGTGCATCCCGCCGCCGCCCGGCATTCGCACGTCGAGCACCGCGACATCAGGCGCATGTTGCTTGGCCAGGGTGATTGCGTCGGCAGCGGTTTGGGCCACCGCTACTACCGCCAGGTCTGGTTCGGCGGTCAGGACGTCGTGCAGGGCCTCGCCGATGAGGGTGTCGTCGTCGCAGATCAGCACTCGGAGTGGGGGCTTCACGGGTGCTCCGGGCGAGGGGTTGTGAAGGGGAGCCAGTAGCGGACCGACGTGCCGCCGCCTGGGCGGTCTCCGGCGGTCCACCAGCCGCCGGCGGTTTCGGCGCGTTCTCGCATTTCGATCATGCCGAAGTGTTCTGTGCCGGGCCTGCGGTGGCCGATCACGGCACCGCCTCGGCCGTTGTCGGAGACGTCTACCAGGGTGCCGTTGTCCACAGTGGATAGAGAGACTTCTACTGTGGACGCTCGGGCGTGCTTGCCTACGTTTGCCAGTGCTTCCTGGAAGATGCGGAAGATCGTGATCGCCGTGTCGCCTACGGGCTCGCGTTCCAGCAGGTCGTGCACGGTGTACGCCAAGCCCCAGCGTGGGACGATGTCGCCCAGGTAGCGCTCCAGGGCTCGGACCAGGCCCAGCTGGTCCAGTTCCGGCGGGCGTAGGCGGAACACCAGCAGGCGCAGGCGGTCGACGGTGTCTCGGACGGTGCCGTCGAGACGGTCCACAGCGGCCCGGTGTTCCTCGGGAAGGGCGGCGGACAGCAGTTGCAGGCGCATGCCCACGGCGACCATCGCCTGGATGGAGTCGTCGTGCACGTCCCACGCGATGCGTCGCCGCTCCAGTTCCTGCGCCTCGACCAGGTGGCTGACGAGCCTGTGCCGCTCCAGCAGCGCCTGTTCGGTCCGGCGGCGCTCGGTCATGTCGCGGGTGACCTTGCCGAAACCGCGCAGCTGCCCATCAGGGTCGAACAAGGCGGTGATCACGACGTTGGCCCAGAACCGGGTGCCGTCCGCGCGCAAGCGCCAACCCTCGTCCTCCAGCCGCCCGTCGGCGATGGCGGCCTCCAGCTCCCGGCCGGGCTTGTCGGTCGCGATGTCCTCGGGTGGGTAGAACACCGAGAAGTGCCTGCCCAGGATCTCCTCGGCGCGGTACCCCTTGATGCGCTCGGCACCCGCGTTCCAGCTCACGATGTGGCCGCCCGGATCGAGCATGAAGATGGCGTAGTCGATCACGCCCTCGACCAGCAGGCGGAACGCGGACTGGTCGAGGCGCTCGGGCCTGAGCGGCGATCCGGACATGGCGCCACTGTGCACCATCGGCGCCGACGACCGCCGCCGGGCCGCTAGCCCAGCTCGCACCACACGACCTTGCCGTGTGCCGACGGGGTGACGCCCCAGGTCCGGGACAGCCGCCTGATCAGCGGCAACCCCCACCCGCCGCGCACACCGGCGACCCGCTGACCCGGGTGCTCGGGGCTGCCGTCGGAGACCTCGACCCGCACTCGGCGGACCCCGCCGAGCAGCCGCAGCACGGCCGGACCGCGCGCGTGCCGTTCGGCGTTGGCGACCAGCTCGGACACGGCCAGCACGACGTCGTCGTGCGCGCCCGCGTAGTTCCACCGCTCCAACGTGCGCCGGGTGAACTCCCGGGCCAGCCCCGCACCACCAGGTCCCGCGGGCGGGCTGAACTCGGCCACCAGGCCCGCCACCGGCACGTCCACGCTGGCAGAGTGGACCACCAGGCCCCGGGCAGGCGAGACGCAGCCAGCCCACCACCGCTGGTGCAAACGCACCAGGCGCTAGTCGACCAGGCCCTCGCGGCGGGCGATGGTGACCGCTTCCAGCTTCGACCGGGCACCGAGCTTGTCCAGCACGCGCTGCACGTGGTTGCGGACGGTGTTGCGGGCGACGCCCAGGCGGGTGGCGATCTCGTTCGTGCTCGCGCCGTCGGCCAGCAGCGCCAAGGTCTCGCGCTCGCGCCCGGTCAGGGACGCGCCGGTCGCGGGCACCCGGCCGGTCAGGCGGTTGAGCACGCCGTTGAGCAGGGCGCCGTCGAACACCGCCTCGCCGTCGGCCACCCGCCGGACCGCGTCGGCCAGGTCCTCCAGCCGGGACGACTTGAGCACCAGGCCCGCGCCGCCGACCTCGGCCACCCGCGCGGCGACGGACGGGGTGGCCTCGCCGGTCAGGACCAGGACCCGGGCACCCAACGCGGCCAGCTCGCCGATGGCGGACGTGCCGTCGCCGTCGGGCAGTCTCCGGTCCAGCACCACGACATCGGGGCGGTGCTCGCGGGTCGCGGTGACGGCGCCGGCCACGGAGCGCGCGGTGGCGACCACGTCGAGCCCCGCGGTGTGCTGGAACGCCAGTCCGATCGCCTCGGCGACCATGTCGTGGTCCTCCACGAGGAGTACGCGGATCGGGTGGGGCGGCATGGGGCTTCGCGGCCTCCGAACTGGTGGCGGAACACCAGCGTAGAGGGTCAGCCGAGCACCGACCGCACGGCCAGCCCCGCGCCGACGACGAGTACCAGGCCCGCGGTCAGGGCGGGCAGCGCGCCGAACCGGTCGCGCAGCCGTTCGACGGCCGCGAGGCGGTCGCGCAGGCGCACCAGCAGCAGGCCGACGGCGGTCAGCGTCGCGGCCATGCCCACGCCGTAGCCGAGGACGAGCACCACGCCGAACCACGTCCGCCCCAGCGCCGCCGCGCCGAGCAACACGACCAGGGCGGACGGGCTCGGCACCAGCCCACCGGCGATCCCCATGCCCACCAAGCCGCCCCGACCCAGCCGATAGCCGTGCCCGTGCGAATGCCCGTGACCGTGCGAGTGCCCGTGACCGTGCGAGTGGCCGTGCCCGTGCGAGTGGCCGTGACCGTGACCGTGACCGTGGGGATGTCCGTGGCCGTGGCCGGTGCTTACCAGTTCACGCCTTCGATTAAGGGCCGAGCGCAGCAACCCGGCTCCGATCCCGGCCACCACCAACCCGCTCACCACGCCGAGCCACCGCAGCACCTCGTCACCGGCGAACGCCCCGGCCGCGCTCACCACCAACCCCAGCACCAGCACCCCGGCCGTGTGCGTCAGGGTGACCGTCGCCCCGACGACCACCGCGTCGCGCGGCGTCCCCTCCCGCCCCGCCAGGTACGCCGCGATCACCGTCTTCCCGTGCCCCGGCAGGGCCGCGTGCGAAGCGCCCAGGACCAGGGACAGCAGCACGGCCAGCGCGCCCACCCACGGCGTCAGGTCCCGGCTGCCCGCGAACGACGTGAACGCCGTCGTGGCCCGGGTCAGCAGCGACGTGCCGCGGGCCGGGGCAGCGGCGGCTGCGGACTCGCCCACGCCCGGCCGGACCCGCAGCGTCACCGAGCGGACGTCCAACGGGTCCGACAGCAGGTCCTCGGGGTAGCTCCGCAGTTCGCCGGTCACGCTCACCGCCGGCACCGGCGGGTCGACCAGCGCCACCCCGTCGCCCACGGCGGTCATCTCGCGCCACCCGATCCGGTCCGCCCGGTACCCGTCGCGCACCACGACCATCTCCCCGGACGTGCCCGCCTCGACCTCGCAAGTCAGCCGGGTCGTGGGCAACCCGGCCTCACCGAGGGGGAACTCGACCGCGCTGGACCGCACCACCCCGGCCACCGCCCGCCCGTCCACCTCCACGACCACCGAACCGGCCAGCGCGGCGCACTCCCGCCCGGCATAACCATCCACTTCGGACGGACGTTCCTGGAGTGTGGGGATCTCCGCGGTGTCCACCACCGCCCGCACCATCACGCGGTCGGGTGACACGGTGATCCCGTGGTAGTGGTTGACGGTGAAGTTGCCCAACGGGTGCGCCGCCGCCGTCCCCACACCGCCGAGCAGCACGCCGAGCAGCACGCCCAGCCCGAGCACCGCCGCGACCAGCCACCTCACCGCAACCCCGCCAGGGTCGCCCGAGCCGAGCCGGCGTCGGGGAAGTGCGGGTTGATGCGCGACGCCTCATCCAGCACGTCCGCCGCCTCGGGCCGGCCCAACGCGGCCAGGATCGTGCCCCGGTGGAACGCGAACACCGCGTTGCGCCACCCCGGAGCCGCCGCGCGCGTGGCGAACTCCAAGGCCTCCGCGTCCCGCCCGTTCAAGTGCAGCGCCCACGCCACAGCGTCGGCCACCAGCGCGTGCTGCCGCCGGCCCCACTCCGCCTCGGCCAGCCGCAAGGCGGTGGCCGCGTCACCCCGGTCCGCCGCGGCCACGGACGCGGCGAGGTCGTCCGACCCGCCCGACGCCGCCAGCAACGCGAACTGCCGGTCCAGCACGGAGAACTGCTGCGCGGCCTCGTCGCCGCGCCCGGCCCGGCGCAGCAGCACCGCGTACTCGTGCAGGAACTGGGGCAGGGGCGCACGCGCGACGAGGTCCCGATAACCCCCGATCGCCTCGTCGATCCGTCCACGAGCAGCGGCGACCTTCGCCTTGCCCTGCAACAACATCACGTCCCGGGGGTCGACCAGCAGCCCCTGCTCGTACTGCGCCTCCGCGTCGTCCAGCCGGCCGTTGTCGAAGGCCAGCTCACCCAGGTGGTACCGGCAGAACACCACTTCGGCGGGCACCACGGCCGCCTCCAAAGCCCGCTCCAGCGCCGACCGGGCGCCCTCGACGTCGCCGCGCTGCTCCAAGTCGTACGCGGCCCGGGTGAACGACGGCACGCCGGGTTCCAGGTCCAGCATCCGCTGCACGGTCGCGGTCGCCTCCACCCCGAGCTGGGTCTGCGCGTCGGCCAGCACCCCGTACACCTCGGCGGTGTCGGGCAGCACGGTCGCCGCGCGTTGTGCCAGGTCGCGGGCGGCGGCGAAGTCGTGGCGGGCGTTGGCGAGCGCGCCCAGGCCGACCAGCGCCCAGCCGTTGTCGGGGTGGTGCTTGAGCGATTCGTCCAGCGCGCCCAGGGCCTTGGTGTAGTAGGAGGGGTCGCCGGTCACGCGGGCCTGCTCGACGTACGCGGTGCCCAGCGACGCCCACGTGCGGGCGTCGGACGGTGTGCGGCGCAGCTTGTCCCGGGCGGCGGAGATGGTGCGGTGCAGGGCGGACTCGACCGCGGCCGGCGCGGGCGGCGGGTTGGCGTCCGGTGTGGACAGCGCGGACACGGCGGTGACCAGGAGAGCGATCCCGCCGACGATGGCCGTGACGGCGACGAGCCGGATCATGCGGAAGACCTCCGGGGAGAAGGGGGACCCGGCGGGGAGGTGCGCGTCCCCGCCGGGCGTGCGCGGACTACTCGGTCGGGGAGGCGGTCTGCCGGGCGCGGTTCCGGAACACCCAGAAACCCGCGCCGATCAGCAGGACCGCGAGCAGTCCGCCCCACAGCGGAGCGGTCGGCATCGACCCGCCCGCTGTCGGCTTGATCGCCACCGCGTCGCCACCGGCGTTGACCGCGGTGTTGTTCGGCAGCGCCACGTACGGGAACTGCTTGCCGAACGCGTTCTCGTTGGCGTCCACCTTGTCGCCGGCCGCCAGCCCCTCGACGACCCCGTTGACCGCCGCGCCCTCCAGCGCCTGCAACCCGATGTCCACCACGTCGTCGGTCAGCCGCCGGCCGTTGGGGAAGCCCTGGTTGTCCTTGGCCAGCACGCCCAGCCGGTTCTGGTCGCCCGACACCGCGACACCCATGTTCAGCCGCAGCTGCTCGGAGGGCACGAACCGCTTCGGGTTCACGTCGGCGTTGTTGAGCTGCGAGTTCAGGTCGGCCTTGATGGGACCGCCGAGCTTGGTGGTGATGCCGGTCAGGAAGATCTCCACCAGGTCGTCCCGCTTGCCCTTGGGCGCGGGGATCTTGTAGATCTGCTCGACCAGTTGCGGCAGCTCGGGCGTGGTGACCCGGTCCACCAGCTCCTTGACCTTGGCGTCCTGGTCGGGCGTGAGCGAGTTGAACGCGTCCTTCAGCGCCGCCGGCACCACGACCTCGTTGACCAGCGGGTTGCCCAGCCGCGACACCTGCACCCAGTCGCCGTGCGCCCGGTAGCGGCCGGGGCTCAGCTCCATCGACCGGCGCTCGGTGTCGCCCCACACCCCGATCACGGGGTTGCGCTTGGCGTCGCCCTTGAGCGCCAACCAGTTCTTGGGCACCTGCAAGGCGATGGTGTTGGCGTTGTACCCGCGCAGCGTGTCCTGGCCGACCTCGGACAGGTCCGCCCCGTACAGCAGGTCGAACACCCGCAGGTCCAGGAAGAACGGGTCGTCGGCCTGCCCGACGAACGCCCGCGCCCCGCCGGGCACAGCGGTGATCGCCTGGTCGCGCAGCACGCCGTAGTCCGGCATGGACTTCGGCCCGGTGTTGGACGGCGCGACCTTGCCGCGCTGCACCAGCTTCTTGGCGTTGCCGCGCTCGTCGACGACTTCGAGCGTGTAGTACTGGCGGAACAGCAGGTTCTCGTCGTCGAGCGTGGTGACGACGCCGTTGTTGTAGAGGAAGGTCGACTTCCCGCGCTTGTCCTCGGTCTGGAAGGTGAACCGGTAGGTGAGGTCGGCCTTGGCGTCACCGTCGTTGTCGACGTTGATGTCGTAGCGGGCGTCGGTCGCGAACGGGTAGAAGTTCGGGCC
This sequence comes from Saccharothrix sp. CCNWYY140, assembly GCF_037401995.1. NCBI lineage: Bacteria > Bacillati > Actinomycetota > Actinomycetes > Pseudonocardiales > Pseudonocardiaceae > Saccharothrix > Saccharothrix sp. CCNWYY140. The sequence goes on along the minus strand of NZ_JBBEGC010000012.1, from coordinate 99,530 downwards.
GCCGTTGGGCTCGGAGAACGGCGCGAAGTTCGCGATCAGCGTGACGGTGTCCTGGTGGTCGGGGCTGACGAACGCGTAGACGTCGGTGTTGTCGACCGCCGGGTCGCCGGCGATCAGCGGCGCCTCCCGGTGGCTCGACGCGCCCGCCGGACTCGGCGCGCCGACCAGGCCGGCGGCGGTGGCCGCGACGCCGACCACGGCGAGCGCGGCGGTCGCGCGCGTCGTTCGGCGCCTGGTGAGCGGTGTGGAGGACATGCTCGATCCCTTTCCTCGGCGAGCGTGCGGACACTTGGCTGTTCGGTCGCCGGGCGGGTCTGGTTCAGAACGTAGGGGTCGTGCGCGGTTCACCGGTCAGGGGTTGGTCTTCCGGTGAGTGGAAGTCTCCGTTGACCGCCGCCGGCCGCGGTCCCTACGTTCGATCTTGGAAACCTCGACGGACGGGAGACCGGCGGTGCCCTCGCAGACCACGCCGCAGTACCGGCGGGACCCGGAGTCCCAGCCGCCGGTGCGCTGGCCCGACTACCGCTCCAACGCCCTGCGCGCCCCGAACCGGCCGCTGGTGCTCCTGCCGCACCGCCTGGGCGAGATCACCGGGCCGCTGCTGGGCGAGGGCCGGGTCGGCCCGCACGACAACGACCTCACCGCGGGTCACGACGGCGAGCCGCAGGGCCAGCGGATCATCGTCTCCGGCCGGGTCCTCGACGGCGACGGACGCCCCGTCCCGGGCACGCTGGTGGAGGTGTGGCAGGCCAACGCGGGTGGCCGCTACCGCCACGACGGCGACCGCCACCCCGCGCCGCTGGACCCGAACTTCACCGGCGTGGGCCGCACCCTCACCGACGCCGAGGGCCGCTACCGGTTCACCACCATCCACCCCGGCGCCTACCCGTGGCGCAACCACGACAACGCCTGGCGACCGGCGCACATCCACTTCTCGCTGTTCGGCACGGCGTTCACCCAGCGCCTGATCACCCAGATGTACTTCCCGGGCGACCCGCTGTTCTTCCAGGACCCGATCTACAACTCGGTGCGCGACCCGAAGGCCCGGGAGGCGATGGTCGCCCGCTTCGACCTGGACACCACCGTCCCGGAGTGGGCGCTGGGCTACCAGTGGGACATCGTGCTGCGCGGCAAGACCCCCACGCCGCTGGAGGAGGAGGACGACGATGAGTGAGCCGCTCACCACCACGCCGTCGTTGATCACCACCCCCTCCCAGACGGTCGGCCCGTTCTTCGGCATCGGCCTGCCGTGGGCGGACGGCCCGTTCGTGGTCCCCGACGGCACGCCCGGCGCGTTCCGCGTCGAGGGCAGCGTCCTGGACGGCCGCGGCGACCCCGTGCCCGACGCCGTGGTCGAGACCTGGCAGGCCGACCCGGACGGCCGCTTCGACCACCCCGACGACCCGCGCGGCGCGGTGCGCTGGAAGGACTTCCGCGGCTTCGGCCGGTGCGCGACCGACGCCGACGGCCGCTACGGTGTGCTGACCGTGAAGCCCGGCCCGCTGCCGACCGGCGACGGGGGATGGGAGGCGCCCCACCTGGACGTGTCGCTGTTCTGCCGGGGCGTGCTGGTGCGCCTGGTCACCCGGATCTACTTCCCGGACGAACAGGCCAACGCCCACGACCCGGTCCTGACCGCCCTGGACCCGGCCGCGCGGGCGACCCTGATCGCCGCCGCCACCCCGTACGGCTACCACTTCGACATCCGGCTGCAAGGGGAGCATGAAACCGTCTTCTTCGACGTCTGACCTGTTCGGCCCGTTGTTCACCGACCCGGCCGTCGAGGCCGAGATCAGCGATTCCGCGTGGCTGCGGGCGATGCTCGACTTCGAACGCGCGCTGGCGATCGTGCAGGCCCGCGCGGGCATCGTGTCCGAGGCGGCGGCGCGGATGGTCGTGACGGCGATCGACGTCGGCCACTACGACCCGGCCGAGCTGGGCGCGGGCGCGCTGACCTCCGGCACCCCGGTCGTCCCGCTGGTCCGGGCGATCGGCGCGCACGTCACCTCCGAGGGCAAGGCCGCCGTGCACAACGGCGCCACCAGCCAGGACGTCCTGGACACCGCCCTGTCCCTGGTGGCCCACCGCGCCCTGGGGCCGGTCCTGTCCGGCCTGCGCGGGGTGGCCAAGGAGTGCGAGCGCCTGGCGCAACGCCACCGCGACACCCTCATCGCCGGCCGGACCCTGGCCCAGCACGCGCTGCCCACCACGTTCGGCCTCAAGTGCGCGGGCTGGCTGGTCGCCGTGGACGAGGCCGTGGACCACCTGACCCGCGTCCGCGAGGAGCGCCTGGCCGTCCAGTTCGGCGGCGCGGCGGGCACCCTGGCCGCGGTCAACGACCCGAGCCTGATCGACCAGCTGGCCGCCGAACTCGGCCTGGCCGCGCCGCTGATCCCGTGGCACACCAACCGCACCCGCGTCGCCGAACTCGCCGGCGGTCTCGGCGTGGTGTCCGGTGTCCTGGCCAAGATCGCGCAGGACGTCGTGCTGCTGGCCCAGACCGAGGTCGCGGAGGTCGCCGAGGCCGAGGGCGGCACGTCGTCGGCCATGCCGCACAAGCACAACCCGGTGCGCGCGGTCCTGGTCAACGCCTGCGCCCGCCGCGTACCCGCGCTGGTCTCGACCGTGCTGTCGGCGATGGCGCAGGAGCACGAGCGGGCGGTGGGCGCGTGGCACAGCGAGTGGCAGACCGTCACCGAGCTGCTGCGCCTGGTCGGCGGCGCGGTGCGCGGCGTCCGCGAACTGCTGTCCCGCCTGCGCGTCGACCCCGACCGCATGCGGCACAACCTCGAATTGACCGGAGGCCTGCTCATGGCGGAGAACGTGGCCGTCCGCCTGGCGGCCCGCATCGGCCGCGCGGAGGCCCAGGACCTGGTCGCCGAGGTGTGCCGCGCGGCGGTCCTGTCCGGCCGTTCGCTGCGCGAGGCGCTGGAGGCGGACCTGCGCATCGACCTGTCCGTCGAGGAGATCGCCGAGGCCTTGGACCCGGCCGGCTACATCGGCAGCGCCGGCGAGTTCGTCGACCGGGCGCTGGCCGCCCACCGGGGGAGGCCGGGCCGGTGAAACCGCACCACGAGCTGACCGGCCCAGCGGACGCGCCGGTCCTGGTCCTGGGCAACTCCCTGGGCACCACCACGACCCTGTGGGACGCCCAACTCCCGGCCCTGACCCGGCACTTCCGCGTCCTGCGCTACGACCACCGCGGTCATGGCGGCACCCGACCGGTGCCCGGCCCGTACCGCCTGGACGACCTCGGCGACGACGTCCTGGAACTCCTGGACACCCTGGGCCTGGCGCGCGTTTCCTATGCGGGCGTCTCCCTGGGAGCGATGGTCGGCATGTGGCTCGCGGGCCACGCCCCGGAACGCGTGGACCGCCTGGTCCTGTGCTGCACCACCGCCGCCTTCCCCTCGGCCCAGCCTTGGCACGACCGCGCGGCGACGGTCCGCGCCTCCGGCACCGCATCGATCGCGGGGCTGGCGGTCTCCCGCTGGTTCACCCCCACCTACGCCACCCGCAACCCCGAGGTGATCCGCGCTTTCGAAGGCGAGCTGTCCACTGTGGATGACGAGTCCTACGCCTCCTGCTGCGACGCCCTGGCCGCCCTGGACCTCCGCTCGGTCCTCCCGGCGATCGAGGCCCCGACGGCGGTCATCTCCGGCAAGTACGACCTCGCCACCCCACCCGACCAGCAACGCCTCATCGCCGACTCGGTGCCGGGCGCGGTGCTGCACGAGGTCGAGGCCGCCCACCTGGCCAACGTCGAGGCCCCGGACGCGGTGAGCCGCATCCTCCTGGACCACCTGGTCGCCCGATGACCACGGACGACTTGGGAGGCGAGGTCGAACTCGGCGCGAGCGCGGCGGGCGAGGACGGTGCCGGCGGGAGTACGGCGGGTGGCGCGGCCGATGCCGCCGCGGCCGGCGCGGGTGCCGCCGGCGCGGGTGCGGCTGGCGGGAGTGCGGCCGGCGTGGGTGCGGCCGGCGGTGGCGCGGTGGGCGGGAGCGGGGCCGGCGGCGAGGATCTGGCGGGCCTGGGCGGCGGCGCGGCCGGCGAAGCGGGTGGCGGTGATGCGGTGCGGCGGGACCAAGGTATGCGGGTGCGGCGCGAGGTGCTCGGTGATAAGCACGTGGACCGGGCTGTCGCGCGGACGGACGGGTTCACCGCCGACTTCCAGGACTTCATCACCCGCTACGCCTGGGGCGAGATCTGGACCCGGCCCGGTCTCGACCGGCCCACCCGGTCGTGCGTCACGCTCGCGGTCCTCGCCACCCTCGGCCACGACGCCGAACTGGCCATGCACATCCGCGCCGCCCTCCGCAACGGCCTGACCCGCGACGAGATCGGCGAGGTCCTGCTCCAGGTCGCCGTCTACGCCGGGGTCCCGGCCGCCAACCGCGCGTTCGCGATCGCCCAGCCGATCCTGGCGGAGTGACATATCAAATGTGTTGGACGATCGCGGAGAAAAACCGCCCGGAACATCGCGATCGTCCAACACATTTCACCTCCATCACCAGGTCGGCCGCGCGCTGACCCCTCCGTCCACCACGAGGTCGTGCCCGGTGATCCAGCGGGCGAACGGCGAGGCCAGGAAGACGCACGCGTCGCCGACGTCCTCGGGGGTGCCGAGTCGGCCGAGGGGTGCGGCGGCGTGCCAGCGCTGAACACCCTCCGGCCACGCGTCGGCTAGACCGGGGCGGTCGACCAAGCCCGGTGACACGGTGTTGACCCGGATGCCGAAACGGCCGTACTCCAGTGCCGCGGACCGGGCGTGCATGATCAGCGCGGCCTTCGAGGCGCAGTAGTGCGCGTGCCCGGCGGCGGGTTGGGTGCCCTGGATGGACGCGATGTGCGTGATCGAGCCGCCCGTCCCGCGCATCACCCGCGCCGCCGCCTGGGTGACGGCGAAGGCGCTGAGCACGTTGGTGTCCACGACCGCGCGCCAGTCGGCGACGGTCATGCCGTCGAGGTCCTGGTCCGGCTGGACGCCCGCGCAGTTGACCACGGCGTCGAGCCTTCCAGCGCGGCGGACGGCTTCGGTGACCAGGTCGTGGCACGCGGACTCGTCGGTCAGGTCGGCGCGCACGAAGTCACCCTCGGCCGAGTGGGCGTGCGGGACGACGGTCGCGCCGGCCTGGGCGAACCGCCGCGCGATGCCTGCTCCGATCCCGCCGCTGGCGCCGGTGACCAGGACGGTGGTTCCGCTGAGGTCCATGATCGGGACGGTAGCCGGGGATTCGGAGGACCGAAGGCGCGGGCCGGGTGTGAGAGGAGTGTTAGTGGTCCGGCGGATACTTGTCGTCCGACCAGTTGACCGGGGGGCTGTGTGCGGATCGCTGCACTGGGACCGATCGAAGCGGTGTCGGACAAGGGGGTAGCGAACCTGGGGGGACCGAAGCCGAGGACGTTGCTGGCCGCGTTGGCCCTCGAACCGGGCCGGGTCGTGTCCGTCGAGCGGCTGGTGGACCTGGTGTGGGACGACAACCCGCCGCAGACCGCGGCGTCGTTGGTGCACACCTACGTGTCGAGCCTGCGCCGCGGGTTCGCGGCCGTCGGCGACCAGCGCAGCCTGGCGACGCGCGCGCCGGGTTACGCGCTGGACGTGGACCCCGAGGACGTGGACCTGGTGCGCTTCGCCCGGCACCTCCGGGAGGCGTCGCGGGCCGAGCGGGCCGGTGACGAGGCGGGTGCGGCGCGGGGGTACCGCGAGGCGCTGGAGGAGTGGCGCGGGCTCGTCGCGTTCGACGGGGTGCCCGCCCGGTTCGCGCGGGTGCGCGCCGACTCGTTGCAGGACGACCGGCTGTCCGCCGAGGAGGGGCTGGCCCGCTGCAACCTGGCGCTGGGCCGGGTCGCCGCGGTGGTGTCCCGGATGACCGCCGTGTCGGCGGCCCACCCGCTGCGCGAGGAGGCGCGGGCGCTGCTGATGCAGGCGCTGTACCTGAGCGGGCGGCGGGGTGACGCGCTGGCCGTGTTCCGCGACGGGCGCGAGCACCTGGTGGCGGAACTGGGGGTCGAACCGGGCACCGCGCTGCGGCAGGTCCACGCGCAGATCCTGGACGGCACCTACCGGACCACCGGGTCGGCCACCGCCACCCTGACGAAACGGCCGGCGCCCGAGGTCCGGCCGCGAGTGGTGCCCAACCAGCTGCCCCCGGACCTCGCCGACTTCGTGGGCCGCCGCGAGCAGGTCGACCGCGTGCTGGCGCTGGCCCGGGACGGTGAGCGGTCCGCGGTGCGCGTCGTCGTGGTGTCCGGGGCGGGTGGCGCCGGCAAGTCCACGCTCGCGGTGCGCTGCGCGCACGTGCTGTCCCGCAGCTACCCCGACGGCCAGCTGTTCGTGAACCTGCGCGAGGCGGGCCGCACGGTCGACAGCCGGGAATTGCTGGGTCGCTTCCTGCGCGCCTTGGGCGCGCCGAGCGCGGACCTGCCCGACAGCGAGGACGAGCGCGCCGAGCTGTACCGGATGACCACCGCGACCAAGCGGCTGATCATCGTGCTGGACGACGTGCGCGCCGAGCACCAGGTGCGCCGGCTGCTGCCCGCCTCCGGGCACAGCCTGGTCCTGATCACCAGCCGGTCGCGCCTGACCGGGCTGGCCGGGGCGACCCCGGTCGAGCTCGGCCTGCTGTCGGTCGAGGCGTCGGTGGAGATGCTGCGCCGCATCATCGGCGACGAGCGGGTGGACGCGGAGCCGGAGGTCGCGGCGTCGATCGCGCGGCTGTGCGGTGGCATCCCGCTGGCCATCCGCGTGGCCGGCGCCAAGCTGCTGGCCCGGGCGCACTGGCCGCTGTCCGCGCTGGCGGCCCGCCTGTCGCACGAGCACCGAAGACTCGACGAGCTGTCGGTCGGCGACCTCGCGCTGCGGGCCAGCCTCGAGGTCGGGTACGCCGAGCTGGACGGCCGGCAGCGGCGGCTGTTCCACCTGCTGGCCCTGCTCGACCTCCCGGACTTCGGCGCCTGGCTCGCCGCGCCGCTGCTGGACATCGACCTCGAGGGGGCCGAGGACGTCGTCGAGGAGCTGGTCGACCTGCGGCTGCTGGACGTCATGGGCGTCGACGTGCTGGGCCGCATCCGGTACTCCTTCCACGACCTGGTCCAGCTGTTCGGCGTGGAGCGGGCGGAGCGCGAGGAACCCGCGGACGTGGTGGCGGACGCGTTGCGGCGGGCGCTGCTGACCTGGATGGCGCTGGTGGAGACCAGCGCGGCCCGCCTGCCGCGGGTCACGGTGGGCCTGACGCCGCCGGTGCGCGCGGGCGACGCCGAGGTGGACCCGCGGCTGACCGACGAGGCGGCGGCCGACCCGATGGGGTGGCTGACCTCGGAGACCAAGACCATCGTGCGGGCCGTCGAACGCGGTCACGACCTGGGCATCGACGAGCTGAGCACGACGTTGATCGCCGCGATGCTGTCGTCGCCCTTCGCGGTGCGCAACGAGTTCGACGGGTGGCAGCGCACGCACCGCGCCGCCCTCGACGCGGCCGTGCGGTCGGGCGACCGGACCGCCGAGGCGACCGTCCGGGCGGGCCTGGGGCAGCTGTTCTACGAACGCGACGACTTCGCCGCGTCCCTGGAGCAGTTCACCTCCGCGCTGGAGATCGCCACGGCCGTCGGCGAGCGCGCGATCGAAGGCGTGGCGCACCTGGGCATCGGCACGGTGCTGCGCGACCTGGGGCGGCTCGCGCAGGCGCGGGAGAGCCTGACCGCCGCGATCGGCTCGGGCGACCCGGGCGTGGTCGTCGCCGCCGAGTACGGGCTCGGCGCGATCCTGCGCGACCAGGGCGACCTCGACGCCGCGACGACCGCGTTGGGCCGGTGCGTCGAGCTGTACCGGGAGCTGGGGGACGTGCGCGGCGAGGCGCTCGCGTTGCGGGGGTTGAGCCTGTGCCACCGCGCGACCGGCGACCTGGCCCGCGCGGGCGCGTTGAGCAGGCAGGCGCACGCGATCCTGGTCGGCGTCGACGACGTCCTGGGCGCGACGTACGCCCTCCAGTCGGCGGCCAAGGCGGACTTCCGGGCGGGGCGGACCGAGGGCGTGGCCGCCACGCTGGAGTCCTGCCGCGACGTCTGCGCGCGGCACAAGGACCGGTTCGGGGTGGCGCTGACGACCCGGACGCTCGGCGAGTTCGCCCTGGCCCGGGGCGACGCGGGCGGCGCCGCGGCGCTGCTGTCCGAGGCGCTGGACCTGTGGCGCGAGCTGCGCCTGCCGGTGTGGGAGGCGCGGACCCTGCGCGACCTCGCCGCCGCGACGGTGGCGACCGACGCGGAGGCCGCCCGCGAGCAGTGGGCGCGGGCCACCGCCCTGGCCGCCGACCTGGGCCTGCGGGAGCGGGAGGAACTGGCCGACCTGACCCCGCAGCGGTGGCGCGAGCGGGTTTCCAGGCCGCTTGCAGGAAACCTCTAGGCGTCCTGCGGTCCCGGCGCCCCGGCGCCCGTCGCGCTTGCAGCCGACTTCCAGTCGCGTCGCCGAACCTCGTGGTTGTCGATTTCAGATCCCACGAGGGGGAGCGAGATGAGCAGGACGACAGGACAGGTCGCCAGACGGGCGTTGCTGGTGGGCGCGCTCGTGCTGGGCGTGGGGGCGGGCGCCGTGGCCGTGCCGGCGTCGGCCGAGGAGAACCGGATCACACCGCAGGAGCCGGGTATCGGACAACAGGTGGTCACGACAGCGGATCTGCAAGCGAGCGCGACCATCACGCGTTCGGAGGTGCTCAAGCGGGCCCACAGCTGGGTCCAGGCGAGCGTGCCGTACAGCCAGTTCGGCACCTACACCAACGAGTACGGCACCTACCGGCGCGACTGCTCGGGGTTCATCTCGATGGCGTGGGGCCTGTCGCCCAGCGGGATGAGCTCGCCGACCACGTGGACGCTGCCCAACTACAGCACCTGGCTGAACAGCCTCGACGACCTCAAGCCCGGTGACGCGATCGACGAGGTCAACTCGCACGTCGTGCTGTTCGTCCGGTGGACCGACGCCAGCCGGACGGCCGCGGTCGTGTACGAGTCGACGTCCTTCGGCGGTCCGGAGGGGCCGTACCCGGGCGCGATCGAGCGGACCTGGTCCCGGAGCTCCCTGGAGAGCGGCGGGTACCGGCCCTTGCGCTACAACGGCATCGTCGACGACGCGAACCCCGTCACCTCGGGCGTCCGGTCGGTGGTGACCACGTCGGACGGTTCGCAGCTGTTCGGCGTGGGGCCGGACGGGCATGTCGTGTCGACGTTCTGGTCCGGGTCGATCAGCACGAACGGCGGTTGGCACGACTGGTTCACGATCCCGACCGGATATGCCGATGGCGTGGCCGCGCCCAACGCGTCGGTGACCTTCACGAAGATCAACGGTCGGATGCAGCTGTTCACGACCGCTTCCAACGGGTATGTGATCTCGACGTTCTGGGACCCATCGATCCCGACCAACGGCGGCTGGCACGAGTGGTTCGCCATCCCGACCGGTTACGGTGACGGCAAGTCCTCCGGTGTGGTGACGGCGACGACGATCAACGGTCAGCCGCAGCTGTTCACGACGGCTCCGGATGGGCACGTGATCTCGACGTTCTGGTCCGGTGCGATCACCTCGAACGGTGGTTGGCACAGCTGGTTCGCGATCCCGACCGGCTTCGCCAACGGCAAGACGGCGACCAACGCGACCGTGACCGCGACGACGATCAACGGTCAGCCGCAGCTGTTCACCACGGCTCCCGACGGCCAGGTCATGTCGACCTTCTGGTCCGGCTCGATCACCACGAACGGTGGCTGGCGCGAGTGGTTCGCCATCCCGACCGGGTTCGCCAACGGCAAGGCTTCGGGCAACGCGGTGGTCACCGCGACCACGATCAACGGTCAGCCGCAGCTGTTCACCACCGCCCCCGATGGCCAGGTCATGTCGACCTTCTGGTCCGGCTCGATCCCGACCAACGGTGGCTGGCGTGAGTGGTTCGCGATCCCGACCGGGTACGCGAACGGCAAGGCAGGCGCCAAGGGCGCGGTGACGATGACGACGATCAACGGTCAGCCGCAGTTGTTCACGACCGCTCCCGATGGCCAGGTCATGTCGACCTTCTGGTCCGGCTCCATCCCGACCAACGGTGGCTGGCGCGAGTGGTTCGCGGTGCCCACCGGCTACAACAACGGTCAGGCCGCCACGAGCGCCCGGGTCGGCATGATCATGCTGAACAACCAGCCGCAGCTGTTCACCACGGCGCCGAACGGCTACGTGATCTCGACCTTCTGGTCCGGCTCGATCACCACGAACGGTGGCTGGCACGAGTGGTTCGCCATCCCCACCGGCCACCACGACGGCCGGCAGCGGGTCTGACGTGCACGCGACAAGCGGAACAGACGGGAAGAGACCGATGCGTGCACGTCGTGCGCTGTCCGCGGCGCTGTCCCTGGCGGCGCTGGCCGGCGGGATGTCGCTGGCACTGACCGGGCCCGCGGTGGCCCAGGAGTCCGACCCGGCCGAGGTGTGGCCCGCGCAGGTGGGTGCGTCGTTCGCCGCGCTGCCCTGCGTCCCGGGCGGCCCGACCGGCCAGGACGGGGCCAACGCGACTGCGTTGAACCCGCAGCTGACCAACAAGATGCGCAACAACCTCAACGCCTACAACATGTCCTGCGCCCGGGCGGTGGTCGAGGCGGTGAAGGGCCGCGGGTACAACCAGCGGGCCGCCGCGATCGCCGTGTCGACCATCATCGTCGAGACCAGCATGGCCAACCTGGACGGCGGCGACCTGGACTCGGTCGGCCTGTTCCAGCAGCGGGAGTCGTGGGGTTCGTTCGCGCAGCGCACCGACCCCGGGTACGCGACCGGCAAGTTCCTGGACGTGATGTCGGCGTTCTACCCCAACGGTTCCTGGAACACCGCGCCGATCGGCGACGTCGCGGCCGACGTCCAGCGCCCGCACTCGGACTACCGGTACCGCTACGGCGTCGAGGCGGCGGACGCGGTCCGGATCGCCGACCACCTGTGGGGCGCGCCGCCGGCCGCTCCGGCGGGGGTGCGGTCGGTGGTGACCACATCGGACGGTTCGCAGTTGTTCGGTGTGGGTGCCGATGGGCATGTGGTGTCGACGTTCTGGTCGGGTTCGATCACGACCAACGGTGGTTGGCACGAGTGGTTCTCCATCCCCACCGGGTATGCCGATGGTGTGGCGGCGGCGAACGCGTCGGTGACCTTCACGAAGATCAACGGTCGGATGCAGCTGTTCACGACCGCTCCGAACGGGTATGTGATCTCGACGTTCTGGGACCCGGCGATCCCGACCAACGGTGGTTGGCGCGAGTGGTTCGCGATCCCGACCGGTTACGGTGATGGTCGGTCGGCGGGTGTGGTGACGGCGACGACGATCAACGGTCAGCCGCAGTTGTTCACCACGGCTCCGGACGGTCAGGTGATCTCGACGTTCTGGTCCGGTTCGATCACCTCGAACGGTGGTTGGCACAGCTGGTTCGCGATCCCGACCGGTTACGCCAACGGCAAGACGGCGACCAACGCCACGGTGACGGCTACGACCATCAACGGTCAGCCGCAGTTGTTCACGACCGCTCCGGACGGTCAGGTGATCTCGACGTTCTGGTCCGGCTCGATCACCACGAATGGTGGCTGGCGCGAGTGGTTCGGGATCCCGACCGGGTACGCGAACGGCAAGGGTTCCGCCAACGCGGTGGTCACCGCGACGACGATCAACGGTCAGCCGCAGCTGTTCACGACGGCTCCGGACGGCCAGGTGATCTCGACGTTCTGGTCGGGGTCGATCCCGACCAACGGTGGCTGGCGTGAGTGGTTCGCGATCCCCACCGGGTACGCCAACGGCAAGGCGGGGGCGAACAGCGCGGTCACCGCGACCGTGATCAACGGTCAGCCGCAGCTGTTCACCACGACCGCCGACGGCCGGGTCGTCTCGACCTTCTGGTCCGGGACCATCCCGACCAACGGTGGCTGGCACGAGTGGTTCGCCATCCCCACCGGGTTCGGCGACGGCATCGCCTCCCGGGCGGCCCGGGTCGGCATGATCATGTTGAACAACCAGCCGCAGCTGTTCGCCACGTCGGCCGGCGGGCACGTGATGTCCACCTTCTGGTCGGGGTCGATCCCGACCAACGGTGGCTGGCGTGAGTGGTTCGCCATCCCCACCGGCCACGGGGACGGCAAGCTCCGCTGACACCGACCGGCCGAACACGCCGCCGACGGGGACCCGTTCCCGTCGGCGGCGTTCGCCGTCAGACCGGCTGGAGCGGGGTGTGCGGGGTGGCGGGGAGTTCCACGCGGATCGGGTCGCCGGGGCGGACCTCGCCGCCGACCAGGACGATCGACATGATGCCCGCCTTGCGCACCACGTTGCCCTCGGCGTCGCGGCCGACCACGTGCTTGAGCAGGCCGTCGGAGAAGCCGTCGATCTGCGGGCACGGGTTGCGCAGGCCGGTGACCTCGACGACCGCCTCCGCGCCCAGGTGCAGGCGGGTGCCGGTGGGCAGGCCGAGCAGGTCGACGCCGCGGGTGGTGATGTTCTCGCCCAGCGCGCCCGCCGTGACGGGGTGGCCGAGGGCGTTGAGCTCGTCGTGGAGTTCGGCGTGCATGAGGTGGACCTGGCGCAGGTTCGGTTGCGTGGGGTCACGGCGGACGCGGGAGCGGTGCTTGACCAGCTCGCCCGCGTGGACGTCGCCCTCGACCCCGAGCCCGGCGACGAGCCGGATGGCGTCCTCGTTCGGTTTGGTGAACGTGTACTCACCGCTACGGCTGACTGCCTCGATGTGCCCCATGATCGATGACCCTAATCGGTAAGACTTCGCGGGGTCGCGGCGATAAACCCGGTGCGAGCCCTGCGGAACGACGGTGGAAGATCATGGACGACGAACTGAACCAACGAGCACGAGCGGTCCTGCGGGCTGTCGCGGCCGGCCGTGCCGAAGTGACGCACAGTCAGGAGCCCGACCTGCGGGTCGACGGTCTGCTGTGCAGCGACCAGGTGACCGCCCGCCAGTTGGCCCACGCCGGACTGGTCCGTCCGGCGGCCCGTGGTGGTGACGGTCCGTGGGTGCCGGCGGAGATCACGCCGGCCGGTCTGGCCCTGCTCGCGTGATCGTGGGGCGGTCGGGACGCCCTGCCGGAGGCGACCGCGCCGTCGTTCTTTCGCCCGGACGGCCGCTGCGCCAGGGGTGTGAACCGGTCTTGACGTTGACGAGTCCCGCACGGTTGACTGCGCGCTCGTAACCGGTTTCGGTACCGGTTCCACAACGCCGTGGTCCTACCGGGGAGTGCCCAGTGCGAGTCACGATCGCCGAAGTCGCCCAACGCGCCCAGGTGAGCAAGGCGACCGTGTCCCGCGTGCTCAACGGCAAACCCGACGTGGACGCGGCGACGGCGGCGCGGGTGCGGCAGGTCATCGCGGACGTCGGTTACGTGCCCAGCGCGCGGGCCGTCGGGCTGGCGAGGGGTCGCGCCCGCACCGTCGGGATGCTCGTGCCGTCGCTGACCTGGCCGTGGACCAGCGAGGTCGTCCAGGGCGCGGTCGACGAGGTCGAGGCCGAGGGGTACGGGCTGCTGCTGTACACGGTCAACCGGGGCGCGGAGTCGCTGGCGCAGTTCGCGAGCCACGTGTCGGCGAAGGCGTTCGACGGGCTGCTGGTCATCGAGCCGCCGGACACCTTGAGCTACATCGAGACGCTGCACACCCAGGGCCTGCCGGTCGTGATGATCGACGACCGGGGCAGCCGGCCGGGTTTCCCGTCGGTGGCCACGACCAACCGCGAGGGCGCACGGGACGCGGCGCGGCACCTGGTGGCGGCCGGCCGGCGGCGGTTCGCGGTGGTGACCGGTCCGTTGACCTTCGGGTGCGTGAAGGAGCGGCTGGACGGTTTCCTCGACGCGCTGGCCGAGCAGGACGTCCACGTGGACCCGCGCTTGGTGGTGGAGGGCGACTTCACGACCGACCGGGGCGCGGTGGCGGCGGAGAAACTGCTGGGCGCCGGGCTGCCGTTCGACGCCGTGTTCGCGCACAACGACTTGTCGGCGCTCGGCGTGATCCGGGCGTTGCGGGCGGCGGGGCGGACGGTGCCCGAAGACGTGGCGGTGGTGGGCTTCGACGACATACCGGTCGCCGCGCACACCGAGCTGACCACGGTCCGGCAGCCCATGCGCGAGATGGGCGGCGCGGCGGCCCGGATGCTCTTGTCACGCCTCGACGGCGGCACATCCACACCCGAACCGGCGATCTTGCCGACGACCTTGGTCCCACGCCGGTCCGCCTGACGCCGCGGTTCCCCCGAAGCGCCCTTTCATCGATGCGAAAGGTGAGGCTAGCCTAATCTCCGGAGAGGTCCGGATCACTCCCACCGTGCGCGGACTTAGGTTAGGGTAACCAAAGTTCGATCTCCTGTTGTCGCACCGATGGGACAGCCATGCCACAGCCACCTGTCTTCGACGTCCTCGGCGTCGGCTTCGGGCCCTCGAACCTGGCGCTCGCGATCGCCGTCACCGAGTACAACGCCGCCGCGCGCCCCGAAGACGTGGTGACCGCACACTTCCTGGAGCGCCAGCCCCGCTTCGGTTGGCACCGCGGGATGCTGCTGGACGACGCGACCATGCAGGTGTCGTTCCTCAAGGACCTGGTGACGCTGCGCAACCCGACCAGCCCCTTCAGCTTCCTGAACTACCTGCACGGCCAAGGCCGGCTGGTCGACTTCGTCAACCACAAGAACCTGTTCCCGCTGCGCGTGGAGTTCCACGACTACTTCGAGTGGGCCGCCGGTCAGGTGGACGACCTGGTCTCCTACGACCACGAGGTGGTGTCGGTGCGGCCGGTCGTGGAGGACGGGGTGGTGACCCACTTCGACGTCGGCTCGCGCACGTCCACCGGCGAGGTCGAGGTGCGGCGGGCGCGGAACCTGGTGCTGGCGACCGGGTTGCGGGCGAGCCTGCCCGACGGGGTCGAGCCGTCCGAGCGGGTGTGGCACAACCGGGACTTCCTGCACAAGGTCGAGGCGCTGGCCGACCCGCGGCGGCTGGTGGTGGTCGGCGCCGGGCAGAGCGGGGCCGAGGTGACCGCGTACCTGCACGAGCGGTTCCGCGGCGCGGAGGTGTGCGCGGTGTTCGCGCGGTACGGGTACAGCCCGGCCGACGACAGCTCGTTCGCCAACCGGATCTTCGACCCGGGCGCGGTGGACGAGTACTACGAGGCGCCCGAGGACGTGAAGCGCAAGCTGATGGGCTACCACGCCAACACCAACTACGCGGTGGTGGACAACGACCTGATCGCCGAGCTGTACCGCCGGGTGTACCGGGAGAAGGTGCTGGGCGTGCGGCGGTTGCGGGTGCTGAACCTGTCGCGGATCGCGGAGCTGTCCGAGTCGGCGGACGGCGTGCGGTTGACCGTCGAGTCGCTGTCCAGCGGCGAGCGGGAGGTGCTGGAGGCGGACGCGGTCGTGTGCGCTACCGGGTACCGGGAGGCGGACCCGACCGACCTGCTCGGCGAGCTGGCCGGGCGGTGCCGGCGGGACGCGGACGGGCGGCTGCGGATCGGGCGGGACTACCGGGTCGCCACCGACGACGGCGTCTCGGGCGGGCTGTACTTGCAGGGCGGGACCGAGCACACGCACGGGATCTCGTCGTCGCTGCTGTCCAACACCTCGGTGCGGGTGGCGGAGATCCTGTCGTCCGTGCTGGCCCGCCGGGAGACCGCCGTGCCGGAGCAGCCCGCGTACGCGGCCACCGGCCGCTGAGTCCATTGTGGACCAAAGGGTCGTGGCCGGGCCGGGCTCGCTTCGGTTAGGCTCGCCTAAACGGTCGGACCAGGGAGCGTGCGGATGACGGCTCGGTTGCGCGGCGAGGGCCTGACGCTGGCCTACGACGAACGGCTCGTGGCCACCGGCCTGGACGTGGAGATCCCCGACGGGTCGTTCACGGTCATCGTCGGCCCCAACGCGTGCGGGAAGTCGACGCTGCTCAAAGGGCTGGCGCGGATGCTGAAGCCGCGCGCGGGCACCGTCTACCTCGACGGCGCGGCGATCGCGTCCTACCGCTCCAAGGAGGTCGCGCGACGGCTGGGCCTGCTGCCGCAGGCGTCCATCGCGCCCGGCGGGATCACGGTGGGGGAACTGGTCGCGCGCGGCCGGTACCCGCACCAGGGGCTGCTGCGGCAGTGGTCGCCGCAGGACGAGGTGGTCACCGGCGAGGCGATGCGGCTGACCGGCGTGCACGACCTGGCCGACCGGCAGGTCGACGAGCTGTCCGGCGGTCAGCGCCAGCGGGTGTGGCTCGCGATGGTGCTCGCGCAGCAGACGTCGATCCTGCTGCTGGACGAGCCGACGACGTTCCTGGACATCGCGCACCAGATCGAGGTGCTGGACCTGTGCGCCGACCTGCACGAGGACGGCGGCCACACCCTGGTGGCGGTGCTGCACGACCTGAACCAGGCGTGCCGGTACGCGACGCACCTGATCGCCATGAAGCCGGGCGAGGGCGTGGTGGCACAGGGCGACCCGGCGTCCATCGTGACCGCCGAGCTGGTGGAGGACGTGTTCGGCTTGCCGTGCCGCGTGATCGACGACCCGGAGACGGGCACACCGATGGTCGTGCCCCTGCGCCGGCAACGAGTCCCCGTCGCGTCCTGACGCCGCCGGCGGCAGTCACCGTCGCGTCCTGAGGCTCGCCGGCGACAGTCACCGTCGCGTCCTGACGCTCGCTGGCGGCAGTCGCGGGGTCGCGTGGGCCGGCGGGCGCGCGGTGCGGTGGTCGGTTGCCGGCGTGCGCGTGGCGCGGAGGTCGGTTGCCGCCGGGCGCGGTGCGGTGGTCGCGTGTTCCTCCGTGTGGCCGTGCGCCTGGCGATGTCGGTACCTCGTGCGACGATCGACTCGGGGGCCGGAGGCCGCGCCGGCGAATGGCGCTCGTGGCGTCAGGCGCGCCAGCGGTCGCGGCCCGGGGGTTCGGGGAGCAGGTCGCCGGTGTCCGGGTGGAAGGCGGCGGCGATGGTGTCGGTGTCCCAGGTGTCGCGGACCAGCACCGGTTGCTTGACCGCGTACTGGGCGATGACGTGCAGCTTGTCCGGCAGGAAGCGGATCAGTTGGCCGGTGACGTGCCGGGAGGCGTCGCTGAGCAGGTACGTGACCAGGGGCGCCATGCGTGCGGCCGGGGTGGTGTCCGGTGAGCCGAAGGAATCCTTGCGCGGGTCGCGTTCCATCATGCCGGTCCACGCCAGCGGGCACACTGCGTTGACGCGCACGTCCCGCTCGGCCAGGCCGCCCGCCCACGACGCGGTGAGCGCGGCGACCGCGCCCTTGGACGCCGAGTAGGCGGCGGCGTCGGCGCGGCCCAGCATCGCGCCCGACGCGACGTTGACGATCGAGCCGCCGCGCATGACCTTGGCCGCCGCGATGCCGCAGAACATCGTGCCCAGGACGTTGACCTCGACGACCCGGCGGACGATCTCGGGGTCGTCCTCCCACGGTGCGGCGAAGTGGGTGGTGCCCGCGTTGTTCACCAGGCCGTCGACCGCGCCGAACTCGGTGTGGCACAACGTGATCAGCTCGTCCGCGGTCTCGGTGACCGAGCCGGTGTGCGCGAGTGCCGTGCCGCCCTCGGCGCGGATGTCGGCGACCACGCGCTCGGCGCCGGCCAGGTCGTTGACCACCACCGACGCGCCTTCCCGGGCGGCGTGCCGCGCGTAGGCCTCGCCGAGGCCGCTGCCCGCGCCGGTGATGACGACCGCCTTGCCGTCGAGGAAACCCATGCCCGGCAGTCTGCCGCACCACGGGATCACCCGAACGGGTAACGCCGGAAATGGCGGGAGTCGTGGTACAAAAGACGTTCGCCTCAAATACGGGAATGAGGCTGGAACGGGATACAGATCTATTGTATCACAGGGGGCAAGCGTGACGGCAGGGGAATTGTCCACGGAACGGCAGCGGATTTCTTTCCTGTACGAGCGGCTCGACCGGGAGCGGGCCGCGGCCAAGGCCCGGTTGGACGCCGCGCTGCTCGACCCGCACGAGCAGCGGTGGCACCGGGAGGTGGCCGTTCGGACGCTGTCCGAGCAGGTCAGCCGGTTGCGGGTGGCGGACGAGGGGTTGTGCTTCGGGCGCATCGACCACGACGGCGGCACGTCCACCTACATCGGCCGGATCGGTTTGTTCGACCCCGACGACGACTACGCGCCGCTGCTCACCGACTGGCGCGCGCCGGCCGCCCGACCGTTCTACACGGCCACCGGCGCCAATCCCGAAGGCCTCACCCGGCGGCGGCATTTCCGCACTCGCGGGCGGGCGTTGGAGGGATTCCACGACGACGAACTGCACCTGGACCGGACGGCATTGGTGGAGGCGTTGGAAGCGCCGCGCAGCGAGACGATGCGGGACATCGTCGCGACCATCCAGGCCGAGCAGGACGAGGTGATCCGCCTTGACCACCGGGGCGTACTGGTGATCGAGGGCGGACCGGGCACGGGCAAGACCGCGGTCGCGCTGCACCGCGTGGCCTACCTGCTCTACACGCAGCGGGAGCGGCTGTCGCGGCAGGGCGTGCTGGTCGTGGGGCCGAACCCCGGCTTCCTGCGCTACATCGGCGAGGTGCTGCCGTCGCTGGGGGAGACCGACGTGGTGTTCGCGACGCCGGGGGAGCTGTTCCCCGGGGTGCGGACGTCGCGGGAGGACCCGCCGGAGGTGCAGGGGCTCAAGGGCGGGCTGGCGGCGGTGGACCTGCTGCGCGAAGCCATCGCGGACCGGCAGGAGCTGCCCGTCGAGCCGGTGCCGGTGGAGCTGGAGGACGTGACCGTGCCCGTCGACGCCGAGCTGGTGGCGGTCGCGCGGGACCGGGCGCGGGCCAGTGGGTTGCGGCACAACGAGGCTCGCGAGGTGTTCCGGCACGCGCTGGTCGACGTGCTGGTCGGGCCGGCGTTGGCGTTGATCGGGCACGACTGGCCGGAGCTGGCGGCGGACGTGCGGCGGGAGCTGCTGCGCAACGCCGACCTGCTCGCCCTGGCGGACGCCCTCTGGCCGGTGCTCACGCCCGCGGCGCTGCTGGCCGACCTGTACGAGGGGCGGTGCCTGGCGCTGGGCTACCCGGAGCTGTACCGGGAGGACGGGCGGGCGTGGACGGTGTCCGACGTGCCGCTGTTGGACGAGGCCGCGGAACTGCTCGGCACCACCGACGAGGCCGTGCGTGCGGCGGAGCGCGAGCGGGCGGCGGAGGTCGAGTACGCCCGGGGCGTGCTGGAGGTGCTCGACATGGAGGGCTACGACGACGCCGACGACGAGCTGCGCGTGACCGACCTGCTGGACTCCACGTGGTTGGCCGACCGGCACGCCGTCCCGGACCACCGGACCGTGGCCGAGCGGGCCTTCGCGGACCGGGAGTGGACCTACGGGCACGTGGTGGTGGACGAGGCGCAGGAGTTGTCCGAGATGGACTGGCGGGTGCTGATGCGGCGGTGCCCCAACCGGTCCATGACCGTCGTCGGCGACTTGGCGCAGCGGCAGGCCGAGGCGGGGGTGCGGTCGTGGTCGGCGGTGCTCGCGCCGTACGTGCGGGAGCGGTGGGCGTATCGGCGGTTGACCGTGAACTACCGGACCCCGGCGGAGATCATGTCGTACGCGGCGGCGGCGCTGGCGGAGGTGGACGCGTCGGCCGTGCCGCCGGTGTCGGTGCGGCGCGGCTCGCCGCCGGTGGAGATGGTGGTGTCGGACCTGTCGGTCGTCGAGCGGCTGCGCGGGGCGCGGGGGACGTTCGCGGTGATCTCCCCGGACGGCCCCCTCACGCCGCGGGCGGCCAAGGGTTTGGAGTTCGACGAGGTGGTGGTCGTCGAGCCGGAACGCATGTCGCCCGCCGAACGCTACGTCGCCCTGACCCGCGCCACACGGGAACTGGTCGTGGTCCGCCGCGGCGACCCCACGACATCCCGCTTGGCCGCCCTGGCCGCCCTCCACTAACGCACGTCCACCGACGGGCGGCGCGTCCGCGAGGGGTGGCGCGCCGCCCGTTCACGCAGGTCAGCGGCGTTTCGCGGCCTCGCGACGGGCCTCACCCGATCGTGTGAATGGCAGGATCCGCGACCAAACGCCGACTCGCGCGTCCCGTAAGACGAGGAGTGCGGGCGGGACGGGGAGGATCAGTGGCCCGAGGTGGTGGCCGGTGACTTCAGGGCCGGGAGGACCTCCTCGCCGAACAGCCGGATGGTGTCCAGGACGGCGGTGTGCGGCAGCCCGCCGATGTCGACCATCACCAGGTGGGCGTCCAGGCCCAGCAGGTGGGCCAGGTCGTTGAGGCGGTCGGCGACCTCGGCCGGGTCGCCGCACACCGCCGCGCCGTCCATGAGCAGGTCGACGTCCAAGTCGCCGTCACCGCGCCACGGGTCGGCGAAGTGCGCGTAGGCCGACAGGTGCGGGCGCCAGACCTCGCGGGCGCGGGCCGCCGACGGGGCGACGAACACGTGGCTGGGCAGCGCGACCCGGCCCGCACCGCGCATGGCGGTGCGGTAGCGCTCGACGACGCCGCGGTGCGTGCTGGGGTCCCGCAGGGTGCTGGGCAGCATGAGCGGAAGGCCCAACTCCACCGCCAGGTCCGCCGACACCGCCGAACCGCTGCCGATCCACACCAGCGGGCGTGGCCGCTGGAGGGGGCGGGGAGTGGTGGTGACGTCCGCAAGCGGACTGCGGAAGCGGCCGTTCCAGGTCACGTGCGGCTCCTCCAGCAGGCGCAGCAGGAGGCGCAGGTTCTCGTCGAACCGGGCGCGCAGGTCGTCCTGCACGCCGAAGGCCGCGTCGGTGCGCTGCGACACGCCCCGCGCGACGATCATCTCCGCGCGCCCGCCGGACAGGACGTCCAGGGTCGCCAACTCCTCGGCGACCCGGACCGGGTCGTGGTGGGCCAGCAGCGTGACGCCCGTGGACAGGCGCAGCCGCGACGTGCGCTCGGCGATCGTGGCCAGCAGCAACTCGGGCGCGGAGACGATGTAGCGGGTGAAGTGGTGCTCGCCGATCGCGACGCCGGTGAACCCCGCCTCCTCGGCCACCACGGCCTGCTCCACGATCGCCCGGAGCCGTTCCGCTTCGCTCACCACCCGGCCCGTGCTCGGGTCCGGCAGGTGGTCGCCCAGGATCAGCAGGTAGACGTCCATCGCGCAATCTTGCACCGCGCGGATACCGTGGGCTTCGTGAGCCTCGATCATGACGTCGTCACCGTGTCCGACAACCCCGAGCTGTCCCGCTTCGAGGTGCGCCTGGACGGGCAGCTCGGCGGGTTCGCCGAGTACACCCTCGAGCCGGGCCGCATCGTGTTCACCCACACCGAGGTCGCGGTGGAGGGCAAGGGCCTGGGCAGCGCGCTGGTCAAGCAGGCGCTGGCCGACGTGCGCGAACGCGGCCTGGCGGTCGTGCCGCGGTGCCCGTTCGTGCGCGGGTACCTGGAGAAGCACCCGGAACTCGCCGAGGTGAGCGACTGAGCCGCACACGCATGACGGACCGGCGCGCTGCGCGAAGGTCCCCAGGGCGCGCGGATATCGCGGTTACCCGTAAGTAGTATCCGGGGATGGAGTGGACCGAGCCCGGAGTCTTCGAGGTCGCGCCCGGCGTGCACCGGATCCCGTTGCCGCTGCCCAACGACGGCCTGCACACCGTCAACGTCTACGCGATCGAGGACGGCGACGGGCTCGTCCTGGTCGACGCCGGCTGGGCGCTGGAGGACGGCGAACGGGCGCTGGAGGCGGCCTTGGGCGCGCTGGGGCGCGACTTCACCGACATCCGCCGGTTCCTGGTCACCCACCTGCACCGCGACCACTACACGCTGGCCGTCGCCTTGCGGCGGCGGTTCGGCACGCGGGTCGCGTTGGGGTTGGGTGAGCAGCCGTCACTGCGGCGGATCATCGGCCGGACCCGGGACGGGCAGCTGGCGAACCTCCTTTCGTGGGGTGGCGGTGAGCTGGCGGCACGGTGGCGCAAGGCGGTCGAGGCGATCGGCGAGGCCGAGTTGCGCGACTACGAGGAGCCCGACGAGTGGCTCTCCGAGACCGACCTCGGCCTGGAGAAGCGGGTCCTGCGGGTCCTGCCGACGCCCGGCCACACCCGCGGGCACGTGGTGTTCGTCGACGTCGAGTCGTCGCTGCTGTTCGCCGGTGACCACGTCCTGCCGCACATCACCCCCTCCATCGGTTTCGAACCGGCCCGGCCGGAACTGCCGCTGGGCGACTACCTGGACTCCCTGCGGCTCGTGCGCTCCTACCCGGACCTGCGGCTGCTGCCCGCGCACGGCCCGGTCACCGGGTCCAGCCACGCGCGGGTGGACGAACTGCTGGCCCACCACGAGCAGCGGTTGGCCGCGACCCTCGACGCCGTGCGCTCGGGCACCGGGACCGCGTTCGAGACCGCCCGCAAGCTCGGCTGGACGCGCCGCGACCGCCGGTTCGACGACCTCGACCTGTTCAACCGCGTGCTGGCGACCGGGGAGACCGCGGCCCACCTGGACGTGCTCGTGCGGCGCGGCCTCGCGTCGGTCGAGACCGTGGACGGCGTGCACGTCTACTCGGCCCACTGAGCGGAGGCGACCTCGACTCGGCGCGCTGAGCGTGGCCCGCGTCTACTCAGCCGGCTGAGCGTCGCCCGCGCGTCGACTCGGCGCGCTGAGGGGCGTCCGGATCAGCCCGGAAGTGGGCGGCGAGCACCGGGGCCAGGACGTCCGGGGCCACGCCGTGCCACTCGCCGGGCAGGGTTGTTCGGGTCGCCCGCGGGAGGCGGGCGGCCACGCCGTCGGCCCAGGCGTGCAGGCGCTCGTCGGACCGTTCGCTGTCCACCACGAGTGTCGGCACCCGCACGGCGGCCAGGTCGGGCGCTGTGCCGGTGATCGCCAGGTCGTAGACGAACGTGTGCGCGAGCCCTTCCAGCGCGGGCCACGCCGGCGACTGGCGCATCCCGGCCACGAACTCCTCCGGCACCCCGATCGCCTGCTGGAACCGCAGCACCGCGTCGCCCCGCCTGCCCTCCCGCACCAGCTGCTCCAGCTCGGCGACCAGCGCCGCGTCCGGTGTCGGGTCCTCGGCCAGGGGCGGTTCGAGGAGGCTGAGCCGGGCGATGGGCAGCCCGCCGGCGGCAGCGTGCAGCGCGAGCACCGCGCCGGAGGAGAACCCGTGCACGAACACCGACCCGGCCTGACCGGGACCGCCGCCGAGATCGCTGTCGTGGCCGCTGCTGCCGCGACCCGCGCCGCTAGCACCAGGACCGCCGCCGAGATCGCGTGTCGCCGCGAGCACCGCTCGCAGGTCGTCCACCTCGCGGGCGATCTCGTAAGGCGGTGTGTCGGTGCTCTCGCCCCGGCCGCGTCGGTCGTAGGTGAACACGGTGAAGTCGGCTGCGAGGGCGTCGGCCAAGGCGTCCATCGGGCTGTTGCCCCGGAAGCAGCTCGCCGCGTCCACGAGCACCACCGGTGGACCCGAGCCGATCCGGGTGTAGCCGATGGTGGTGCCATCGGCCGAGGTCACGGTGGACATCTGCGCCTCCTGGTTCGAGTGGTGGACCGTCGAACCAGACCGTACGCAGCAGCACCGACAAACCCGGGCCTACGGCGTCCGGAGGAATTTCAGCGAGGCAGCTTCACCACGGTCACGAAGAAGTCGTCGATCTGGCGCACGACCTCGATGAACCGGTCGAAGTCCACCGGCTTGGTCACGTAGGCGTTGGCGTGCAGGTTGTACGAGCGCAGGATGTCCTCCTCCGCCTCGGACGTCGTCAGCACCACCACCGGGATGGTCCGCAGCGACTCGTCCGCCTTGACCTGCGCCAACACCTCGCGGCCGTCCATCTTCGGCAGGTTCAGGTCCAGCAGGATCAGCCCGGGGCGCGGCGCGTCGGCGTAGCGGCCCTCGCGGCGCAGGAACTCCAGTGCCTCGACGCCGTCGCGCACCACGTGCAGCTGGTTGCGGATCTTGTGGTGCTCGAACGCCTCCTGGGTCATCAGGGCGTCACCCGGGTCGTCCTCGACCAGGAGGACGTCGACGACGTTCATGGAGTCATTCATTCGGTCACCTCGGTGTCCTCTACTACTGCCGGCAGGGTGAACTTGAAGGTCGTGCCGGCGCCCTCACCGGTGTCCAGCCAGATCGTGCCGCCGTGGTACTCGATGATCTTCCGGCACATCGCCAGGCCGATGCCGGTGCCCGGGTAGTCGTCCTTGTGGTGCAGGCGCTGGAAGATCACGAAGATCCGCTCAGCGTACTCGGCGTCGATGCCGATGCCGTTGTCGCTCACCGTGAAGGTCCAGTGGCCGTCGGTGCGTTCCACGGAGATCCGCACGAGCGGCGGGTCCTCGCCGTGGAACTTCAGCGCGTTGCTGACCAGGTTGCCGAACACGCCGCCGAGCAGCGACGCCTCGCCGCGCACGGTCGGCAGCTCCGGCGCCTCGATCGTCGCGCCGGTCCGCTCGATCGCCTCGGAGTAGCTGTCCAGGACCTGCGCGAGCGTCTCGTTCAGGTCGACCAGGGTGTGCTCGCGGGTCAGCCGGCCGACGCGGGAGAACGCCAGCAGGTCGTTGATCAGCACCTGCATCCGCTTGGCACCGTCCACCGCGAACCGCAGGTACTGCTCACCGCGCTCGTCCAACTCGCCGGAGTAGCGCCGTTCCAGCAACTGGCAGAAGCTCGCGACCTTGCGCAGCGGCTCCTGGAGGTCGTGCGAGGCGACGTAGGCGAACTGCTCCAGCTCCGAATTGGACCGCCGCAGGTCCTCCACGTCGTTGAGGATGCGGGTGCGCATGGCGTCGACGTCCTCGCCCAGCATCACCGTCTCGCGCGGCCCGCCGGTCTCGATGACGTGCTCGAAGTCGCCCGACGACACCTGCCGCACCTGGTCGGCCAGCACCGACAGCGGCCGGATCAGGATCCGGTACAGCACCACTGCCACCGCCGCGATGATCACCACCAGCAGCACGCCCAGCCCGATGACCAGGAACAACACCTGGTCGGCCACGGCGTCGAGGTCCACGCGGGCCTTGGCGGCGTCGCCGGCCAGCTCGCCTTCCAGGGCCGACACGGTGCCGCGGAGGTTGTCGAACACCTCCTTGCCGCGCTCGGTGCCGGCCACGTCGACCTGCGGGGTGTCGGCGGCACGGATCTGCGCGACGATCCGCTCGGCGTACTCGGCACGCCAGTTCGCGGTCAGCCGGGCGATGGCGTCGACCCGCGCCACCAGGTCGGGACGGACCTCGGCGAGCCGCCGCCGGGCGTCGGCCAGCGCGTCGGCCTCGACCTCCTGCCCGGCGCGGTAGCCGTCGAGGAACTCCTCCTTGGCGGTCAGCGCGAAGCCGCGCACGGAGCTCTCCTGGTCGACCAGCGCGCCGTCCAGCTCCTGCACGGCGCGCCGGGCCGGGCTGACCTGGTCCAGCAGGACCGCCCGCGCGTCCTTCAGGCCCATCAGCGCGACGGCGACACCGCCGATCGCGCTCGCGCACACGATGATCAGGATGGTCACGGCGGCCACGAGCAGCCGGCTCGCCGGCAAGCGGGTGCGGTAGTCCATCAGCCTCGGTCCGTCACTCCCGGCCGATCAGCCCTGGTCCGAGATCAGCAGCACGGCCATGTCGTCGTCCAGTTCGCCGCCGTTGAGCTCCTTGACCCGCGCGATCAGCGAGTCCAGCAGCCCGGCGGGGTCGCGCGCCCAGTCCGGGCGGGCGCGGGTGATGTCGTCGATCAGCCCGATCAGCCGTTCGGAGCCCAGCCGCTCGGTGTCGCCCTTGACCCGGCCCTCGACCAGGCCGTCGGTGTAGAGCAGCAGCGACCAGCCCGGCGGCAGCGGCACGTCCAAGCCGCTCCACGTGCTGTCCGGCAGCACGCCCAGCGGCAGGCCCGCCCGGTCCCGGGGCAGCTCGGTGACCTGGTTGCCGACCAGCAGCATCGGCTCGGGGTGCCCGGCCAGGTAGACCCGGGCCCACTTGCGGTCCGGCGCGATCGACACCATGCACACCGTGGTGAACAGCCCCGGCTGGTGTCTCTCGTGCTCCAGGATCTCGTGCAGCGTGCGCAGCGCCCGCGACGGCTCCTGGTCGGCCAGCACCAGCGCCCGCCACGCGATGCGCAGCAGCACGCCCAGCGCGGCCTCGTCCGGCCCGTGCCCGCAGACGTCGCCGATCAGCACCTGGAGCGTGCCGTCGCGGGTGCGGACCACGTCGAAGAAGTCGCCGCCCAGCAGCATCCGGCTGCCGCCGGGCCGGTAGCGGACCTCCACGCCCAGGTCCGGGCCGTGCAGGATCGGGGTGGGCAGCAGACCGCGTTCCAGGCGGGTCTTCTCGGCGGCGTGCAGCTGCTCGTCGCGCAGCTGCCGCTGGGTCTCCTCGGCGCGCTTGCGGCCGACGGCGTACCGGATGCCGCGCAGCAGCAGCGGACCGTCCACCTGGCCCTTGACCAGGTAGTCCTCGGCGCCGGCGGCGACCGCGCGCTCGCCCTGGAGCTCGTCGTTGAGTCCGGTCAGGACGATGACCGCGGGCGGGGAGGACACCGACAGCAGCCGGGTGAGCCCGTCGAGCCCGGTGGTGTCGGGCAGGCCCAGGTCCAGCAGGACGCAGTCCACCTTGGCCAGCAGTCGGGTCGCTTCGCGCAGCGTCCGCACGCGGTGCAGCTCGACGTCGGCGCCGACCTCCTCCAACAGCGCCTCGACCAGCACGGCGTCGCCCTCGTCGTCCTCGACGAGCAGCACCGTGATGCGGTCCGCACCGCTGAAGCCAGTCACGGCATGGGACCCTAGCCGAACAGCGATCACCCGCGCCCCACACGGTTCGGCGGTTCGCTGGACTTGCGTGTCCTTGCCGTCCAGATGGGGGCATGTGACGTGTGCTGGACGCTCGCACAAAATCGGGCGCGAGAACTCAGCGATCGTCCAACACAATCGATATGTGCCTCCCCGAACTCGGCGGGTGACCGTGGCGGTGTGCTCGGGTGGGGAAGATGGCGCTGGACCCGGGTGGGCGAAGATGGCGCTGTGAGCTTCTCGCAGATGGTGGCGTTGACCCCGCGGCTGCCCCGGCGCGGGCGGGGCTTCTGGTACTCGGTCGCGATCGACGTGCTGTGGCCGTTCGTCGTGTTCTTCGTGCGGATGCGGATGGCGGGACGTCGCAACGTCCCCCGGCGGGGCCCGGTGCTGCTGGCGTCCAACCACCTGTCCTTCGCCGACCCGGTGACGCTGACCGCGTACGCGCTGGCCGCCGGGCGGGTGCCGCGCTACTTCGCCAAGGCCAGCCTGTGGAAGGCGCCGGTCATCGGATGGGTGATGTCGGGCGGGAAGCACATCCCGGTGGACCGGGGCACGGTGCAGGCCGGTCGGGCGCTGGAGACCGCGCGGGCGTCGCTGGACGACGGGCAGTGCGTGATCGTCTACCCGGAGGGCACGTTCAGCGACGACCCCGACGGCTGGCCGATGAAGGGCAAGAACGGCGTCGCCCGGCTGGCCCTCCAGACCCGGACGCCGGTCGTGCCGGTGGCGCAGTGGGGCACCCGGGAACTGCTGCCGCCCGGCCGGTTCGTGCCGCGGCCGTGGACGAAGGTGCACGTCGTGGCGGGCACGCCGGTGGACCTGTCGGACCTGTACGACCAGCGGATGAGCAAGACCGTGCTGGACGAGGCGACCGCGCGGATCATGGACGCGATCACCGCGCTCCTTGTCGGCGTCCGCGAGCTCCCACATCCTGGGAGCCGATGACGGTTCCCCTTGTCCTCGCTAGCGTTCGAAGCTCCCTGCTGTCCCGCATGCTGGAGCGTGAGCGATGGGCGAGGAACCACCCCGCAAGGCGCTGAACGAGGACTGGCTCGCCGTGATCGTCGGGTTGGCGCTGTTCGCGCTGGCCCTGACCGGTGTGATCACGCCGGGGCTGGTGCCCTGATGACGACCTCGGAGCAGACGCGGAAACCGTTGCTGTACGCGGCTTTGGGCGTCGTGGTGGTGCTCGCGCTGTCGTGGGTGGCGCGGTACCTGTCGACCGCCGTCCCCAAGGCGACCAAGGGCACCGGGCTGGAGGGGATCGGGGCGTCGATCGAGTTCCCGATCTACGCGATCTTGTTGGGGCTGCTGGGCAACGCGGTGCTGTCGGCGACGGGCCTGCGGGAACGGCTGTCCGGCGGGTTCCGCACGGAGTTCTTCATCAAGACCGGTCTGGTGCTGCTGGGCGCGTCGATCAACCTGTCGGTGATCGTGTCCAACGCGGGTCCGGCGATCGTGCAGTCGGTCGTGCTGATCAGCGTCGTGTTCGGCTTCTCGTGGTGGCTGGGCGGGAAGCTGGGGCTGGAGGACAAGCTGCGGGCGCTGCTGTCGGCGGCGGTCGCGATCTGCGGCGTCAGCGCGGCGATCGCGGCGGCGGGCGCGGTGCAGGCGCGGCGGGAACAACTGGCCTACAGCGCGAGCCTGGTGATCGTGTTCGCGCTGCCGTCGATCTTCATCCTGCCCGCGGCGGCGACCGCGCTGGGCCTGGACCCGGCGACCACCGGGGCGTGGATCGGCGGGAACATCGACACCACCGCGGCGGTGACGGCGGCGGGGACGTTGGCGGGCGAGGAGTCCTTGCAGATCGCCACGATCGTGAAGGTCACGCAGAACGCGTTGCTCGGTGTGGTGGCGGTGGCGTTGACCGCGTACTTCGCGCTGAAGGTCGAGCGCAAGCCGGTCGGTGTGTCGGCCGGGCGGCAGCTGTGGGACCGGTTCCCCAAGTTCGTGCTCGGGTTCCTGGCGACCTCGGTGATCGCGACCGTCTACCTGGCGAACGTGCCGTCCGGGAAGGCGGCCATCGGTGTGGTGAACGACCTGCGGACGTGGTTCCTGGTCCTGGCGTTCGTCAGCATCGGGCTGGAGTTCCGGGTGGGTGCGTTGAAGGAGGCCGGGTGGCGGCCGGTGGGGGTGTTCGCGGCGGCGACCGGGGTGAACGTGCTGGCGGCCCTAGGGCTCGCGCTGGCGCTGTTTTGAGCGCTCCCAGTTGAGGTACTGGCCGGCGGCGGTGGACAGGCTGGTGAGCAGCCACACCGCCACGCCCGCGTCGTCGGTGATGCCCACGACCGGCAGCAGTTCCGGGAGGATGTCGATGGGGGACAACAGGTAGACCACGGCGAAGCCCCACTGTGCCAGCCGGGTGGTGGGCAGGCCGTACTCCCGGCGCCGCTTGAGCAGGCGCGGCAGGGCTTTGGCGCGGTCGACGACCGAGCCGACCGGCGCCGGCTCACCGCCGACCGTCCACCGACGCCTGCGGCGCACCAACCCGTAGCCGATCGAGCCGGCGGACAGGACCAGCAGCGCGATGCCGACCGCGACCGGGGGCAACCCGAACAGGTCGGCATCGCGCCACACCAGGGTCGACACCCCGATCGCGGCGAGCATGACGCCGAGGAAGATCACACGCCCAGGGTAACCGGGATCGGCGTGCTCACACCTTGTCGTGGTGGGTCAGATGAGGTCGTCGTGGGTCAGATGCGGTTGTGGTGGGTCAGATGCCGCACTGCGAGGCCGACCAGTAGCGGCTGGCGCGGTGGTCGACGTGGGTGTGGTCGCCGTGACCGGGGTAGCCCGGGCCCAGGATGCCGTTGAACCCGTGGTTGCGGGCCTGCTGGGCCAGGCGGCACAGGGAGTGCGGACCCGCGCCGAGGTCGACGGCGTCACCGTAGAGGTGCCGGGAGTCCGAGGCACCGCCGACGGCGTTGTTGCACGAGATGCTGCGGAAGCCGCTCGTGACCGTGATCGGCTGGTCGCCCAGGGCGTGCCGCATGGCTTGGAGCTTCCACATCGACACCAGGGCGTTGAACTTCGCGGTGGACGCCGAGACCTTGCCGCCGGACCAGTCGGAGTTGCAGCGGTTCAGCTCGGCGTAGGAGAAGTTGATCGGGGTGCAGTCGTCGTCCTGGAGGGCGTAGAGCTTGTTGTAGGTGCCACTGCCCGCGACGCCGTCGGCCGCGAGCCCGTAGGCCTGCTGGAAGCGGATGAGGGCGGAGCGGGTGGCGGGGCCGAAGGAGCTGTCGAGGGCGAGGACGGCGCCGTAGCCGGGGTAGCCGGACAGGCGGATCTGCAACTGCCGGACATCGGCACCGGACGCGCCTTGGGACAGGGTGCGCGTCCAGGTGTAGCAGCCGTCCGCTTGGGCTGGCGCGGAACCGAAGATGAGGCCGATCGCGACGATTGACAACGCGGTGATGATCGATCCGAGGCGTCGGAGCACAGGGACCTCCAGACTGCGAGGGTATGGATCTCGGAGCCTGGCGCTAGGCGGGGGGAAGCGTCAATCTGTCCCGAATGTCCGAAGATTTCACACCTGTCGAACAGTGTGTGAACAAGCGGCGGCCTGGTTCGCCCGCTGAGGGGACGATGATCCGGCCCGCTGGCTGCGGTGAACGGCCGCTCGAGACCTGTACCCGATCGTGTGACATGCGTGATCTGCAATTTTTCGCGATCTCGCGCGATACCGTGATTAGGAACGGCGGACGGGGCGGGCAGGGTCCACCGGTCGATGCGGCAGCCCGGCACTTGGGCACTTCGGCCGCTCTACGGCTCGGCTTGGATCGACTCGGCTCAGCTCGGATTGGCACGGCTCGGATTTGCTCGGATTGGCTCGGCAGGCTTGGGGCGAGGTCGCGCGGGCGGTGTCGGGGCAGGGGTGCGCAGGTGCGGCTGGGGTGCCTGGGCAGGTAGAGGCCCCAGGTGGTGGCTGGCCCGGTGGTCGGTGCCCGGGTGGTGACGCCGCCTGGTGGTGGGAGGCCGGATGGCTGGGGCGCTTGGTGGTGGATGGCTGGGTGGTGGGTCGCCTGGCGGTGGCGTGGCCGGGGTGGGTTAGTGGCTGGGGTGGGTTAGTGGTGGCGGCGTTCGCTGATGGCTGCGAAGAAGAGGGCGGCTGCGGCTACTGCGCAGCCGCCGGCCGTGACGCTGCGCCAGGGTGCTTGGTCGAGTAGGGCGAAGACGGCGTTGAGCGTGGCCACTGCCAGGAAGACTGCGGCCAGTGTTACTAGCGAACGCTCTCGCGTCCCGCGCGATCTCATAACCTGAACAGCGCTCATGACTGCTCGGTTGTTACTCAGGCGGGTATGGGGGCCTCGTCGTTGTAACCCGCCCAGTGGCGTACGTCGAAGCGGGTTGGGCCGGTGGCGCCGGTCAGGGTGATTCGCCTGGCCTGCACGGCCTCGACCGTTCGGGTGGCCTGGTGGTCCAGCAGGCGGTCGATGTCGGGGCCTGCCAGGCCGTCGATTTCTCGCCAGAACGTCATGACGCGGTTCACGTACAGGGCCACCAAGTGGTCGCGGGCTGCTTCGAAGCGGCCTGCTGCCACTGCGGCTACGGCGTCGGCCAGGACGTGGGGCCAGTCGTCGGATGTGACTCGGAGGCCCCAGGGGGCTCGGGCTAGTTCCTTGGCCGCGGGGAACAGGGCCAGCACGTCGGTGCGGTGGGCGTTGAGGTAGCGGGAGACGGAGGCGGAGACGCGTGCGACGACCGCGGGGTCTTGGGGGACTGCTGCGCCGTCCACCGCGGAACGGGCGCGGGGGACGTCTGGGGCGGGTGGGCGGAGGTGGTCGGTGGTGAGGAGGACGTGGAAGAGGGAGTCCAGGACCTGTTGGGGTAGGCGCAGGATCTTCGGGAACGGGGAGTTGTGCAGCTTGCGGCCCAGGGGGACCTCGACCACGCGCATGTGCTCGCGCAGGGCGTTCGCGGTGAGCCACACATCGATGCCGTAGAGGTAGGCGCTGTCGGGGCGCGGCCATTCCCGTGCGCGTTCCAGGAACGCTCGGTTGAACGCGAACTCGCCGCCGATGGGCTGTTCGACGTGCACGCCGAACACCGCCGCCAGCAGGGGGCTGGCCAGGTGGTTGGTGGTGTTGGCCTCGAACCGGTTGCGGCGGTACGACGGGACGGCGAGCGTCGGTTCGTCGCTCGACACGGCTTCGGCCAGTCGGCCGATCCAGCTCGGCTCGGTGGAGCGGACGTCGGCGTCGAGGAGCAGCACGTGGTCCGCGTCGAGGTCCAGGGCGCGGTCGATGATCGCGAAGACGTTCGTGCCCTTGCCGGTGCCGGTCCCGGGCGAACCGGCCACGAGCTTGCGGGCGCGCAGCGGTGTCTCGGCGAACCGCCGCACCGTGTCGTCGGTGCTGCCGTTCTCCGCCAGCACGACGACGTTGGTCCCGGTGGGGAAGGCGAGGTGCAGGCCGGCGTCGGCGGCTTGGGCCACCGCGCCGACCGTGCGCTCCTCGTCGCGGGCGGGGATGCCGACGACGGTGACTCGGTTCATGAGTCCGAATGCTTGGTGTCCCGGGTTACGGGGACACGGCGATGAGGTAACAGCTCACCGGGGTCTTGCCCTCGGTCCGGTGCGGGCCAGTGAGCGCGGGTGCGCCCGGGTCCGCACGACGGGGGCGTGGGGAGGGATGGGCAGGGGCTGTGAATCCTGCTGTTGACGTGGGAATTCGAACCCGGGGGCGTCCGCTTCGTGCCGGGGTGGGGAGGAGGGAGGGGGAGGTGGGGAGGAGGGATGAGTGGGGGGCGTGGCCGGGGGGCCGTAGCCGGAGTGGCGAGGGGTGGTGAAGGCTGGGGTGGGAGTGGGCGGGGGAGTGGGGTGTTCGGCGTTGGACAGGCGGTCGGGGGGTGCCAGGTGTTGGGGGACGCGGCGGGCGCGTTCGGTGTCGGGGACGCGGTTCTGGCGCCACAGCTCCATCGACAGCTTGATCATCGCCGTCGGTGCGTCCAGGCCGACCATGCCGACCAGTCGGCCGCCGTCGACGAAACCCGTGATGGTCCGGTGGTCCTTCTTCGAGCCCGCCAGGGTCGTCGTGTCCTTGCCCATCGACGGCAGGCCGGAGCCCTGGATGCGCATCCCGTACTGCTCGGTCCAGAACCTCGGAACGGGGGTGAACGGCCGCGAACCCTCCCTGCCCGCCAACAGGTTCTCCGCAGCCGCCCGCCCCATTTCCACCGCGTTGAGCCAGTGCTCGACCCGACGCGGCTGTCCTCCGAACCGGAGGTTGGGCCACCGCGCGACGTCGCCCGCGGCCACGATGTCGGTCCCGCCGACCACGTGGCACGTGGGGTCGCACAGCACCCCGTCCTCCAGCACCAGCCCGGACCCGCGCAGCCAGGCCACCGACGGTGACGCGCCCACGGCGATCACCACGACCGCCGCGACGAACACCTGGCCGTCGGACAAGTGGATGGCCACCCCGCCCGCCTGCGGCATCCAGTGCCGGATCTTGACCCCCATCGCCATCCGCACCCCGCGCGCCCGGTGGGCCTCGGTCACGGTCTCCGCGATGTTCTTGCCGACCGCGCTGCCCAGCAGCGTGCTGGACCGGCTCACGATGGCCACGTCCCGGCCCATCGTCTTCACCGACGCGGCCATCTCGCACCCGATCAGCCCGCCGCCGATCACCACCACCAGGCCCTGCGTCGAGGTGATGGCCTGCTTGATGGCGACGGCGTCGTCGACGGTGCGCAGCACGTGGATGCGCGGGTCCTGGCGCGGCGCGCCCTGGAGGTGCCTCGGCTCCACCCCGGTCGCGATGATCAGGCCGTCGTAGCTCAGCTCCTCGCCGCCGGGCAGGCCGACCACGCGCCGGTCGGTCTCCAGGTGGGTGGCCGCGGTGCCCAGGCGCCAGATCGCGTTGAGCTCGCGGCTGATGGTCAGGCGCAGGTCGGAGGCGTGCAGTTCGCCGTTGATGGCCTCCTTGGACAGCGCCGGCCGGTGGTAGGGCAGGTGGCGTTCGGCGCTGACGATCACGACCTCGCCCTGGAAGCCCAGTTCGCGCAGCCGTTCCCCGGCGCGCAGCCCGGCCAGTCCGCCGCCCGCGATGACGACGCGCTCCTCGTTCTTCACCGCGCACCGCCCCGGAAGTCGCTGTTCACCTGACACGCTCCCGCAGTTCGATGGCGCGCATCGGGCACGCGCGCGCGGCGGCCCGCGCCTTCGCGAACAGCTCGGGTGGCGGCCGGCGCTCGTAGCGCAGCCGTTCGTCGTCGACGAGCTGGAACAGGCCCGGCGCCTCGGCCTGGCAGATGCCGTAGCGGTGGCAGCGCTCGTTGTCCACGCTGATGTCCAGGGCGCTGCCGCCCGCGCCGTCCGGTTCGGGCTCGAAGCCCGGCTCCGGCTCCAGCATGCCCAGCCGCACCAGCAGGTGCGGGGGCAGGAAGCGGGCCAGGGCGATGGTGACCGTGGGGATCAGGACGGTCAGGCCGGCCAGCCACAGCGTGGCCAGGTTGCCGTTGGCGATCGCGCCGAACCAGGAGTGCACCACGGTGACGCCGACCGCGACGTAGGCCAGTTGGTGCAGCCGGAGCCACTTGCGGTAGTAGATCTTCTTGCGCAGGCCCGCGGTGAACGCGATCACCAGCATGAGCTCCAGCCCGACGATGCCCAGCGCGTGCCGGAACAGCCCGCCGCCCACGAAGGGCAGGGCGATCTGCAAGAACCCGAACGGGGCCAGGTTGAGCAGGGTGAACGCGAAGGCGTGCAGGCAACCGAAGGACAGGGCCGCGGTCGCGAGCACCATGTGGCTGTTGCGCAGCCCCTGTCTACCGGTGAGCTTGTTGGCCCAGCCCGTCGCGATCATGACGCCCCAGCACAGGGTCGCGCACATCAACGCGTAGGCCAGCCGAGCCGAGATCTGCGCGACGTGGCGCACCCCGGCGTCGTGGTCACCGCCGGTCGCCTGCGCGACCAGCAGCGGGACCTGGGAGAACACTTGTCGACCTCCGGGTTGGCGGGAGGAGGGGGTGGCGGCCCGCCCGGGACGGCCGCGCAGGAGTGGTCACGGCCGTTCCGGGCGGGGTGAGGGGTGTGAACTGCCTTCCGCGGGGGGAGTGCGGAACTTCCTCCTTTCACTTGACGTCGGCCTTGGGCCGCAGCAGGCGCAGGATCGCGATGGTCACCACCGCGCCCACCAGGCAGATGAGCAGGACGGTCACGGGGTCGGGGCCGGTGTCGCCGACCTGCGCGGTGCGCTGCGGGTCGGCGTTCACCGCCCCCTGCACGGGGGCCGCGCCGGCGCGCACCGGTTTGGACAGCCCCATCTCGGTGACCATGTTGGTGCTCTCCAACAGGGTCATGTGCTTGAGGACGATCTGGTTGCAGATCTGGGCGAACTGGCGGATGGCCTCGTTGCGCGTGGTCGCGCGGATCTGGCCGATGACCGGGAACAGCGACCCGTGCGCCGCGCGCAGCCGGTTGGCGAAGGACTCGTCGAACGCCGCGCCGGTGCGCGAGCGCATCTCGGCCATCCAGGACTGCTGGTCCTCGTTGGCCTCGTCGGGGATGGGCACGCCCATCTGCCCGGCCAGGCGGGTCACGCGCTCGTCGAGGAAGGTGTGGTCGCTCATCAGCTGCGCGCCGACCTCCTTGACCCGCCGGCTGCCGGCGCGGGTCTGCGCCTCGTCGCCCATAGGCATCTCCCACAGGCCGGCCAGGCGCACCTTGACCAGCAGTTCCTTGTCCAGCTCGGTGATCGGGCCCAGCGGGGTCTGCTGCACCGCGCCCGCGCCGGGCGGGTCGTCGGCGGTCGCCGTGCCGGTCAGCGCCGGGGCGAGCAGGAGCTGCGCGGCCAGGAGCAGGGCCGTGAAACGCTTGGCTGACATGGGTTTTCCCTCGCGTGGGTGTCAGTAGCCGTCGCCGGTGGACCCCTGCGTGGGCGCGGCGCCGTCGTTGGCCTGCGCCTTCTTGCCCTCGGGGGTCACCACGAACCAGGTGCCGCCCTTGCCCTGGCCGGTGACGTCGCCCGCCTTCTTGTCGCCCGTGTACCGGTACAGGGGCCAGCCGGACAGCGTGACCTGCTTCTTGCCGTCCGCGCGGGTCACCGAGCCGACCGTCGTCGGGTCCACTCCGGACGTCATGGTGTGCTCGCCGACCAGCACCGGCGGCCAGGTCTTCGCGCAATCACCGTCGCATGTGGACTTCGACGGTTTCGCGGTGTCCTTGTCGTAGCGGTAGAGGGCGAACCCGCCGGCGTCGGCGACGAACCAGCCCACCTGTTTCGACTCGGTCGCCGCCAGCATCTGGTGCGGTTCCTTGCTGAATTCGGGCTGCTGTTGGGGAGCCGTCGTGCCGGCGGCGGCGCCGGCCGGGCCGCCCGCGGCATTGGTCCCGGTCGCGCCACAGGCGCTGACCAGCAGCAATGCCGCGACGGCCGGTACGGCGGGCAGGGCCTCCCGGAAACGTCGACCGCGCATCGTTCGTCCTTTCTCCTGCTGGCGGGTTCCGCCGATCAGACCAGCGTTCGGTCCTGCTTTCGAAGCGGATACCGGGGAGTACGGACACGATGCGGTGACGGTTCACGAACAGATCGGCGACTTTTTCTCGGCCGAAACCCTCGACGCGGAACCGGTCGGCGCGCTTGGATGCTCGGCGTGGCGCGGCACAGACGCAGCACTCAACCCCCCAGAGAACACGCTTGGCCGGACCTGACCCTGGAAGACGAGCTGATCCGCAGGCTCTACCAGGAGTTCGGCAGCGCGCTGCTCGGGCATGCCATGCGGTTGACGGGCAATGACCGGCAGTGGGCAGAGGACATCGTGCAGGAGACGCTGGTACGGGCGTGGCGCAACGCCGAGAAGCTGGAACGGGACCCGGTCCTGCTCCGCTCCTGGCTGTTCACCGTCGCCCGGCGGCTGGTCATCGACGACCGCCGCAAGCGCAGCGTCCGACCGCAGGAGTCGGAGTTGACGCCGTCCGATGAAGCCCCGGCGCGGGACGAAGCGGACCGAACGCTGGCGGCGATAGTGGTGGCAGAGGCGATGAACGGACTGACGGAGGAGCACCGGGAGGCTATTCTCGAAACGTATTTGCGGGATCGGACCGTCGGGGAAGCCGCAGCGGTGCTCGGGGTTCCCCCGGGCACGGTGAAGTCCAGGGTCTACTACGCACTTCGCGCCCTGCGGCGGGCGTTGCAGGATCGGGGCTGACTTCGGTGACATCGCGTCCGGACCACGTCGACGTGGCGGCGTACGTCCTCGGGATCCTCGACGAGGACGAGGTCGACGCCTTCGAGAACCACCTCGCCCAGTGCCGTCGCTGCGCGTTGGACCTGCGCGATTTCGCCGTGCTGCCGGACCTGCTGGACGAAGCCGACGCCAACGGCATGCTGCGCGGCGCCGCGGGGGAGCGCCCGGACGGCCGTTCGGTGCGCGCGATGCTCGACTCGGTGTCGGCGGACCGGGTCCGACGCCGCCGCAACACGGTGCTCTTGGCCGCCGCCGCGGCCGTGTTGCTCGTCGTGCTGACCGCGGTGGTGACGGCCGGGCTGTCGTCCTCGCCCGGGGACGACGTGGCGGCTCCGCCGTCGTCGACGGTGCCGGGACCGAGCGCGGTCGCGAAGTCCGACGTTTCCGGCACCGTCACCCGGACCGACCCGGCGACCGGTGTGTGGGCGCGGATCAGCGCGTCGCCGGAACCGTGGGGCACGGCCGTGGTGCTGGAGGTCAAGGGCGCCAAGGGTCCGACGCGGTGCGAGCTGGTGGCGAAGTCGCGGAGCGGTGAGACCGTGGTGGTCGGGTCGTGGCAGGTCGGGGCGTCCAACCCGGACAAGGAACCGGTGCGGCTCAACGCGTCGGTCGGCCTGAAGTGGCACGAGATCACGGAGTTCTCGGTGCGCGACACCAAGGAGGGCGCGACCCTGGTCCGGTTGCCGACGGCGTCCTGACCGCGCGGGCGTGGCCTCCGGCCCCCGATTCCATTGTCGCACGGGGTACCGACACTTTCGTCGGCGGTGCCGGTGGGAACGAGCGTCGTGCGCGGTGCCGGGGACAGTGGGCGTCGTGCGGGCGAGAACGAGCGAATGGTCCACAGTGGACCGGGTTCAGATGCGGCGCAGGCCCATCAGGACGCGTTCCATCAGTTCCAGCGTGGGTCGCCCGTCCTGCGAAGCGCCTTGTTGCTCGTGGACGTTGATCAGGCTCATGGCCGACATGTCGGCCAGCAGCACGCGCACCACGCCCAACGGGAGTCGCAGGCGGGCGGCCACCTCGGCCACCGAGTGCGGGTAGCGGCACAGGTCGCTGATCGCCCGGTGTTCCGCGGTGGAGGTGAGGGCGTCGCGGTCCACGCGCTCGTTGGTGGACACGATCGTCTCGATCGCCAGCGTCGTGGTCGAGCGCGTCCGCCCGCCGGTCCTGGTGTACGGGCGCACCCGGAAGGTTGACACCACCAGCTCCTCAAGCGGTCGCCGACACGATCTCGTCCCACTGCGCGGTCAGGGTCGCTGACGGTGCCAGAACTTAACTCCGACAGGGCCTCCTGTCTCGGTTTTCCCGGCATGTGGGAGAGATCGCGTGTCGCCGACACGGTGTGTGTTCTGTCGCCTCCCAAGGGTGTCTGAACCTGCCGGCTAACGGTGGGATGATCGGGTGGCCAGTCGATCAAGAGTCGCTATGGGTTCGATCAAAGGTCGCGGTGGGTTCGGGGGTTCTCCCTGAGAACGGTTCAGGGTTCACACCGGAGCCGTTCTCAGTCGCACCAGTGGACGATGGTGCGGGGACGGCGAGTGCCGTCATGAGGGGCACTGGAGGATCTGGTGACGGGCAAGACGGAGTCCGCCGCGCGAGCGGTGGACGTGTGGAAGTCCTACGGGACCGGTGAGGCCGCGGTCACCGCGTTGGCCGGCGTCAGCGTCGACTTCGAGCGGGGGCGGTTCACCGCGATCATGGGGCCTTCGGGCTCGGGCAAGTCCACGCTCATGCACTGCCTGGCCGGACTGGACACCATCGACTCCGGTGACGTGTGGATCGGCGAGACCAAGGTCAACGGCTTGCGCGACAAGGGGTTGACCGACCTGCGGCGCAGCAAGGTGGGCTTCATCTTCCAGCAGTTCAACCTGCTGCCCACGCTGACCGCGGAGGAGAACATCACCCTGCCGCTGGCCATCGGCGGCCGGAAGGTCGACCGGGCCTGGTTCGACACGGTGGTCGACACCGTGGGCCTGCGCGACCGGCTCACCCACCGGCCGACCCAGCTCTCCGGCGGCCAGCAGCAGCGCGTGGCCTGCGCCCGCGCGCTGGTGTCGCGGCCGGAGGTGGTCTTCGCCGACGAGCCCACCGGCAACCTCGACTCCCGCTCCGGCGCGGAGGTCCTCGGGTTCCTCCAGCGCTCGGCGCGCGAGTTCGGGCAGACCGTCGTGATGGTCACGCACGACCCGAACGCCGCCTCCTACGCCGACCGCGTGATCTTCCTGGCCGACGGCAAGATCGTGCGCGAGCTGCACCAGCCCACCGCCGACGCGGTGCTGGAGACCATGAAGCACCTCGACGGCGACGAACTGGTCGTGGTGTAGCGATGTTGAAGGCGACGCTCAAGAGCGTGCTGTCGAGAAAGCTGCGGCTGGTCCTGTCCGGACTGTCCGTGGTGCTGGGCGTGATGTTCGTGTCCGGCTCGTTCGTGCTCACCGACACGCTGGACCGCTCGTTCAAGAGCCTGTTCACCACGATCTACTCCGACGTGGACGTCCAGGTCGCGGTCAAGCCCAAGATCGGCTCGGACGACCCGGACCAGGCCCTGGCCGGCACGCTGACCGCCGACGACCTGGCGAAGGTCGAGTCGGTCCCGGGCACGGACCGCGTGGTCGGCGACGTCGTCGGCTCCGCCCGGCCCATCGGCGAGAACGGCAAGGTGCTCACCACCTCCGGCGCGCCCCGGCTGGGCACGGCGTGGCGCGACGGCGGCCAGGAGCAGCTGCGCGAGGGCCACGCGCCCCAGCGCGACGACGAGGTGGTCATCAGCGCCTACCTCGCCAAGACCGGCGGGTTCTCGGTGGGCGAGCAGATCTCCCTGATCACCCTGGAACCCAAGAAGACCTTCACCGTCGCGGGCATCTTCGGCTACCCGGGCAACCGGGACTCGCTGGGCGGCGAGATGACCACGGCGTTCACCGAGGCCACCGCGCAGCAGCTGCTGCTGGGCCAGCCCGGCGCGTACAGCTCGATCACCGTGCGGGCAGGCCCCGGCGTGACCGAAGACGTGCTGCGCCAGCGCATCCAGGACAAGCTGGGCGACGCCTACCAGGTGAAGACCGGTGAGCAGCTCAGCAAGGACTCCGCCGCCCAGATCGGCGAGGGCCTGTCCTTCTTCAACTACGTGCTGCTCGGGTTCGCGGGCATCGCGCTGTTCGTCGGCATCTTCATCATCCTCAACACCTTCTCCATCATCGTCGCGCAGCGCACGCGGGAACTGGCGCTGCTGCGGGCGATGGGCGCCAGCCGCCGGCAGATGATCGGCACGGTCGTGCTGGAGGCGGTGGTCATCGGGTTGGTCGCGTCCGTCGTGGGGTTGGGCGCGGGCATCGGCGTCGGCGCGCTGCTGGCGAACATCTTCAGCACGGTCGGCGGCGGCAGCCTGCGCCTGGAGGGCATCTCGGTGCCGCCGAGCGCGATCATTTCCGCCTTCGCGGTGGGCATCATCGTCACGGTGCTGGCGGCGGTGCTGCCGGCGCTGCGCGCGTCCCGCATCCCGCCGGTGGCGGCCATGCGCGAGGCGGCCACCCCGGACCGGCCGTTGACCCGGCCGACCATCGCGGGCGCGGCGCTGACGGCCGCCGGTGGCGGGCTGCTGTGGTACGGGTTCGCCGAGGGCGCGCTGTGGTTCATCATGTCCGGGCTGCTGGTGGCGTTCGTCGGCGTTGCGCTGCTGACCCCGCTGATCAGCCGGCCGGTGGTGTCGGTGATCGGCAAGCTGCTGGCGTGGTCGATGCCGGGCACGCTCGGCCGCCGCAACTCCGCCCGCAACCCGCGCCGCACCGCCATCACGGCGGCGGCGCTGATGGTCGGCATCGCGCTGATCACCGGGGTGAGCGTGGTGCTCACGTCGGCGACCACCAGCATCACGAAGGTCGCCGAGGGGCAGGTCAAGTCGGACCTGATCGTGTCCGGCGAGGGCAGCGGCCCCGATGGTGACGCGACGTTCCAGCCGGCGCGGCTGGACGACATCGCGCGGCTGTCCGGGGTGGGCTCGTCGTTTGGCTGGTACGCCGACCGCATCCTCGTGGACGGCAAGCCGCAGTTCGGCATCGCGGTGACGGACGTGCCGGTGATGCAGAAGCAGTTCGGCCTGTCCGCCAAGGAAGGCGCGTTCACGGCGCTGCCCGAGGGGACGCTCGCGCTGGACGAGGACTCGGCGACCAAGCTGAACCTCAAGCAGGGCAGCACGGTGTCCGTGCAGACCACCAAGGGCGAGGCGCGGACCTACACCGTCGGTTTCGTGTACGCGAAGAACAACGTGCTGGTCAACGCGATCGTCCTGCCGGTGAGCGCGGCCAAGCAGTTCCGGGTCGAGCAGCTGGAGACGGCGTTCGTGCAGGTGACACCGGGCACGGCGGTGCAGGACGTGCAGAAGCGCGTCGAGCCGCTGTTCGCGGACAACCCGGAGATCACCGTCCAGGACCGCAGCGCGTTCGTGAAGCAGCAGGCGTCGCAGCTGGACACGGTCCTGCTGATGATCCAGATCCTGCTGGCGCTGGCGATCCTCATCGCGGTGCTCGGCGTGATCAACACGCTCGCGCTGTCGGTGATCGAGCGGACGCGCGAGCTGGGCCTGCTGCGGGCGATCGGCATGCGGCGGGCGCAGGTGATGCGCATGATCACCGTCGAGTCGGTGGTGATCTCGGTCTTCGGCGCCCTGCTGGGCCTGGGCGTCGGCACGGCGCTGGGCGTGGGCGCGGTGCGGGCGCTGAAGGACGAGGGCTTCACCGACCTGGGCATCCCGTGGACGCAGATGGGCAGCTACCTGCTGCTCGCGGCGGTGATCGGCGTGGTGGCGGCGATCCTGCCCGCGATCCGCGCGGCCCGGCTGAACGTGCTCCAGGCGATCTCGTACGAGTAGCGGTTGAAGCGACACCGTTGTGCCCCGTCGGCCTTGGCCGGCGGGGCACATTTCCCTGACTTTCGCGCGCAGCGCTGTCCTTCGGCGGAGCCGGCGAGGTTCTTTCACTCTCTTCAAGATCTTTAAGAGCAACGCTTCGCTCTCAAGCGGACGCGCTGGCGCGCTCTCAAGATCAAAAGCTAGCAGGGAGACCACCGATGGGGGGTGAAGGGCGTCGGTTCCCCCACCGCATGGCCTGGCGGAGCCAACCACATTTCGGGTCGGGTGCCGCTAAAACTTTTTGCTCGTTCCTCGCAAAAACTTTCGGCTGCACCCGACCCGAAATGTGGTAGCCCTTCGGGCAGGCCATACGGTGGGGGAACCGAGGCCCTCCACTTGTAGCTAGAGCTACCGCGCTTCGCGCGAAGAGCGTGGTCCGCGCGCCGAAAAGGTGATGGCTCGTTGGGGCTCAGGCCTGGGCGAGTTTGAGGGCTTCTTCCAGTAGGGCCTCGACGATGCGGGACTCCGGCACCGTGCGCACCACCTGGCCGCGCACGAAGATCTGCCCCTTGCCGTTGCCCGACGACACGCCCAGGTCGGCCTCACGCGCCTCGCCCGGACCGTTCACCACGCACCCCATCACCGCCACCCGCAGCGGCACCGGGAAGTCCTCGAAGGCTGCGGTCACCTCCTCGGCCAGGCGGTACACGTCGACCTGGGCCCGGCCGCACGACGGGCACGACACGACCTCCAGCTTGCGGGGGCGCAAGCCCAGGGACGCCAGGATCTGTGCGCCGACCTTGACCTCCTCCACCGGGGGTGCGGACAGGGACACCCGGATCGTGTCGCCGATGCCCTCCGCCAGCAGCAGGCCGAACGCCACGGACGACTTCACCGTTCCCTGCACCAGCGGCCCGGCCTCGGTCACGCCCAGGTGCAGCGGGTAGTCGCACGCCCGTGCCAGTTGCCGGTACGCCGACACCATCACCATCGGGTCGTGGTGCTTGACCGACAGCTTCAGGTCGGTGAAGCCGTGTTCCTCGAACAGCGAGCACTCCCACAGCGCCGACTCCACCAAGGCCTCGGGCGTGGCCCCGCCGTACTTGCGGTACAGGCGCTGGTCCAGAGAGCCCGCGTTGACGCCGATCCGGATGGGGACCCGGGCCGCGCCCGCCGCCGCGGCGATCTCGCCGACCCGGTCGTCGAAGGCGCGGATGTTCCCCGGGTTCACGCGCACCCCGGCGCACCCGGCGTCGATGGCCGCGAAGACGTACCGGGGCTGGAAGTGGATGTCCGCGACCACCGGGATCGGGGACTTCTTCGCCACCAGGGGCAGCGCGTCGGCGTCGTCCTGGGACGGCACCGCCACCCGCACGATCTCGCAGCCGGCGGCGGTCAGCTCGGCGATCTGGCGCAGGGTCGCCTCGACGTCGGAGGTCGGGGTGGTGGTCATGGACTGGACGCTGACCGGTGCGTCGCCGCCCACGGGCACGGCGCCGACGAACAGCTTGCGGGACGGACGGCGGCGGCGCACCGGAGGGGCGAGTT
Organism: Saccharothrix sp. CCNWYY140; assembly: GCF_037401995.1. Taxonomy (NCBI): domain Bacteria; kingdom Bacillati; phylum Actinomycetota; class Actinomycetes; order Pseudonocardiales; family Pseudonocardiaceae; genus Saccharothrix; species Saccharothrix sp. CCNWYY140. Next base: position 56,245 of record NZ_JBBEGC010000012.1, on the reverse strand, counting down.
GCAGGGTCGTCAACTACTGCTCCTTGAGTCGCTTGAGGACGGTCGTGGTGATGCCGGCCGCGTCCAGGCCGTGGGCGCGCAGGATCTCCGCCCGGCTGCCGTGCGGCAGGAAGCTCGACGGCAGGGCGTAGGTCCCCACTCGGGTGGGCGCGCCGACCACCGCGAGCGCTTGCGCCAGCCGTCCGCCCAGCGCGCCGATCGCCGTGGTGTCCTCGACGGCCAGCACGAGCCGGTGTTCGCCCGCGATCTTCACCAGCGACGGGTCCAGCGGCGCGATCCAGCGCGGGTCCACCACGGTCACCGGCACGCCGTGGCCGGCCAGCTCCTCGGCGGCCTCCAGGCACGCCGACGCCATCGGGCCGACCGCGACCAGCAGGCCCACCGCGTCCGGCTCGTACCGCAGCACGTCGACCTTGCCCTCGCGGCGCAGCGCCGGGATGTCCGGACCCACCGACGCCTTCGGGTAGCGCACCGCGGTCGGCCCGTCGGCCACGGCGACCGCCTCGCCCAGCAGCTCGCGCAACCGGAGGGCGTCCCGCGGCGCGGCCAGGCGCAGGCCGGGCACGACCGGCAGCAGCGACGCGTCCCACATCCCGTGGTGGCTCGGCCCGTCCGGGCCGGTCACCCCGGCCCGGTCCAGCACGAACGTCACCGGCAGCCGGTGCAGCGCCACGTCCAGCAGCACCTGGTCGAACGCCCGGGACAGGAACGTCGAGTACACCGCGACCACCGGGTGCAGCCCGGCCATCGCCAGCCCCGCCGCCGACGTCACGGCGTGCTGCTCGGCGATCCCCACGTCGAACACCCGCGAGGGGAACCGCGCGGCGAACGCGTCCAGCCCGGTCGGCCCCTGCATCGCGGCGGTCACGCACACCAGGTCCGGGTGCTGGGCGCCCAACGACACGATCTCCGCCCCAAACACGTCGGTCCACGTCGGCCCGCCGCCGGACCCGGCCGCCGACACGGCGTGCAGGCGGTCGGCCGGGTCGTCCTCGGCCGGCGGGTGGCCCTTGCCCTTGCGGGTCATGCAGTGCACCACCACCGGCCGCCCGTGGGCGGCGGCTTGCGCGAAGGCGCTCTCCAGCGCGGCCACGTCGTGCCCGTCGACCGGCCCGAGATAAGCCAGGCCCAGCGCCTCGAACACGGTCCGCTGCCGCCCGCCGCGCAACAGGGCCAGGTGCGCGGCCAGCCCGCCGGTGGTCGGCGCGTAGGACCGGCCGTTGTCGTTGAGCACGACGACCACGGGGTGCTCCAGCACGGCGAGGTTGTTCAACGCCTCCCACGCCATGCCGCCGGTCAACGCCCCGTCACCGATCACGGCCACGACTCGCCGGGTGGAACCCTTGAGCCGCAACGCTTTCGCCACACCGTCCGCATAGGACAGCGCGGTGGACGCGTGCGAGTTCTCGATGACGTCGTGCGGCGACTCGGCCGCCGACGGGTACCCCGACAGCCCGCCCGCCCGGCGCAGCGTCTCGAACTCCGCCGCCCGCCCGGTGAGCACCTTGTGCACGTAGGACTGGTGCCCGGTGTCGAACAGCACCACGTCGTCGGGCGAGTCGAACACCCGGTGCACCGCGATGGTCAGCTCCACCGCGCCCAGGTTCGGCCCCAGGTGCCCACCGGTCCGCGACACCCGCTCGACCAGGAACCGCCGGATCTCCCCGGCCAGCACCGGCAGCGCCGACGGCGGCAGCGCCCGCACGTCAGCCGGCCCGGCGATGGCCGTCAGCAACGTCATCGTGTCCTCACCGCCGAGGGCAGGGTGAACGTGATCGTCTCCCGGGTCGTCTCCCGCACCTGCACGTCCCACGCCCCCAACGCCTCGACCACCTCGTCCACCAGCCGGGGAGGCGCGGACGCGCCGGCCGACACCCCGATCACCCGCACCCCCTCCAGCCACTCGGCGCGCAGCTCGGACACGTCGTCCACCAGGTGGGCGGGCACGCCGTGGCGGCGGGCCAACTCCACCAGCCGCACCGAGTTCGACGAGTTCGCCGACCCCACCACCAGCACCAGGTCCGCCTCGCCGGCGATCTCGCGCACCGCGTCCTGCCGGTTGGTGGTGGCGTAGCAGATGTCGTCGGAGGCCGGTCCGCGCAACAGCGGGAACTTCGCCCGCAGCGCCGCCACGACCTCGGTCGTCTCGTCCACGGCCAGCGTCGTCTGGGTCAGGTAGGACACCCGGGCCGGGTCGGGCACCTCCAGCGACTCGACGTCGGCGGCGCTCTCCACCAGCACGATCCGCTCCGAGTCCTCGCCCAGCGTCCCCTCGACCTCCTCGTGCCCGGCGTGCCCGATGAGCACCACGGTGTCGCCGCGCGCGACGAACCGGCGGGCCTCGGCGTGCACCTTGGTCACCAGCGGGCAGGTCGCGTCGATCACGTCCAGGCCGCGCCGCGCCGCCTCCGCGCGCACCGCGGGGGACACGCCGTGCGCGGAGAACACCACGGTCGCCCCGTCGGGCACCGCGTCCAACTCGTCGACGAACACCGCGCCGCGCGCCTCCAGGTCGGCCACGACGTGGGTGTTGTGCACGATCTGCTTGCGGACGTGGATCGGTCCGCCGCGCTGCGCCAGCAGCCGCTCCACGATCTCGATCGCCCGCTCGACCCCGGCGCAGAACGACCGGGGGGAGGCGAGCAGCACCACGGGCAGGACCATCGGGTGTGCTCCTCAGTGGTCTCGGCGGGTGGCCAGGCGCGCGAGGGCGTCCAGTTCCACCTCGGCGCGTTCGTCGGCCGCGGCGGCGCGCAGGTGCACCCGCGCCCGCGTCACCAGGTCGTCGGCCTGCTCCAGGCTCCACGTGCGCGCGCCGGTGGCCTCGATCAGCTCCGCCGCGCGTTCCAGCTCGGCGGCGGTCAGCGGCGCGTCGGAGTGGTAGAGCGCGTCCAGCTCGCGCGCGGCGGGCGTCCGGGACGCCAGCGCCGCCACCACGGGCAGGGACTTCTTGCGGTTGTGCAGGTCGGAGTACACCGGTTTGCCGGTGAGTTCCGGGTCGCCCCAGATGCCCAGCAGGTCGTCGGTGAACTGGAACGCCAGGCCCACCAGCTCGCCGAAGGACCGCAGCCGCTCGACCTGCTCGCCGCCACCGTCGCCGAACAGCGCGCCGACCGCGCAGGCCGCGCCGATCAGCGCCGCGGTCTTGTTCTCCGCCATCCGCACGCACTCGGCGACCGGCACGTCGGCGCGGTCCTCGAAGGCCAGGTCGGCGGCCTGCCCGTCGTTGAGCCGCTGGGTGGCGTCGGACAGCACCCGGATCGCGCGAGCCGCCGCCGGGTGCCCGCTGCCCGCCAGCACGTCCAGCGCCAGGGTCAGCAGCGCGTCCCCGGCCAGGATCGCCGCGTTCACGCCGTACACGCTCCACGCCGTGGGCCGGTGCCGCCGGGTGGTGTCGCCGTCCATCACGTCGTCGTGCAGCAGCGAGAAGTTGTGCACCAGCTCGACCGCGACGGCCGCCGGGAGCGCGGTCGCCGCCGCAGCGCCCACCGCCTGCGCGGCCAGCAGCGCGAACGCGGGCCGGATGGCCTTGCCCGGGTCCGCGCCGGTCGGGTGGCCGTGCTCGTCCCACCACCCGAAGTGGTAGCCCGCGATGGCGCGCATCGAGTCCGGCAGCCGGTCGACCGCCATCCGCAGCGCGGGGTCCACGCCCGCGCGGCTCCAGCTCAGCACGTCCCGCGCGGACCGGCGCGCGGGGGTCACGTCCAGGTCGGTCATGGACTCCACTCCTGTTCGGGTGAGCGCCTCGGGTGCAGAAGCGATCAGGCGGCCGGGTGCTGGGCACACCGGCCGCCGTCACGGGGGCTCGCTAGTAGCGGTTGATCTCCACGTGCTCCAGCACGCCCAGCGCGTCGGGCACCATCACGGCGACCGAGTAGTAGGCGCTGACCAGGTAGGAGATGATGCCCTTCTCGTCGATGCCCATGAACCGCACGTTCAGGCTCGGCTGGTACTCGTCGGGGATCCCGGTCTGGTGCAGGCCGATCACGCCGTTGTCCTGCTCGCCCACGCGCATGGCGATGATCGAGCTGGTGCCGTGCTCGGTGATCGGGATCTTGTTCGACGGCAGGATCGGCACACCGCGCCAGGTCGTGACGTGGGTGCCGTCCACCAGCGTGGTGGCCGGGTAGAGGCCCCGCTTGTTGGCCTCGCGTCCGATCGCGGCGATCGTCCGGGGGTGGGCCAGGAAGAACGCCGTCTTGCGCCGCCGGGACAGCAGGTCGTCCATGTCGTCCGGCGTCGGTGGGCCGGAGCGGGTGTGGATGCGCTGCTTGAGGTCGGCGTTGTGCAGCAAACCGAAGTCGCGGTTGTTGATCATCTCGTGCTCCTGCCGCTCGCGCAGGGCCTCGACGGTCAACCGCAACTGCTGCTCGGTCTGGTTCATCGGGTTGTTGAACAGGTCCGACACGCGGCTGTGCACGCGCAGCACGGTCTGGGCGACGCTGAGCTCGTACTCGCGCGGGTGCAGCTCGTAGTCCACGAACGTGGCCGGCAGGTCCGGCTCGCCCTCGTGGCCCGACGCGATGTCGATGGCCGCCTCGCCGTGCTTGTTCTGCGGCTTGGACCGGTCGCGCGCGAACGCCTCCAGGTGGGTGCGCAGCGCGTCGGCGTGCCCGTTGAGCTGCTGGACCTCCCGCAGGGGCAGCACCAGCACGATCACCGGGGTGACGGCCTTGGCGGTGAACTCCCACTGGGTCTCCTGGCCGGTGAGCACCTCGGCGCCGAAGTACTCGCCGTTGGCCAGCGTGTCCAGCACGGTCTCGTCGCCGTACTCGCCGCGCCCGATCCGGTTCACCTTGCCGTGCGCGATGAGGTAGACCTCGTCGGCGGGCCGGCCGAGCTCCACGATCGCCTCGCCCTGCCGGATCTCGCGCTGCCGGAAGCGGTCGGCCAGGGCGGCCAGCACCGACTCGTCGTCGAAGTCGCGCAGGCCGGGCAGCTCGCGCAGCTCCTGGGGGATGACCCGGATGTCGGAGCCGGTGCTGGTGAAGGTCACCCGCCCGTCGCCGATGGCGTAGGTGAGCCGCCGGTTGACCCGGTACGTGCCCGCCTGGGTCTGCACCCAGGGGAGCTTGCGCAGCAGCCACCGGGGGGAGATGCCCTGCATCTGCGGCACGGACTTGGTCGTGCTGGCCAGGTTCCGCGCGGCGCGGGTGCTGAGGCTCTGCCGCTGGTGCTCGACCTCTTCGGGGCTGAGGCCGGGGTCTGTCACGGTCACGTCAGGTACCCAATCTCGTTGTGGGGACTAGTCTTCGCGGCCGATTTCCACGTGCTCCAGCACGCCGAGGGCGTCCGGGACGAGGACCGCCGCCGAGTAGTACGTGCTGACGAGGTAGGAGATGATCGCCTTGTCGTTGATGCCCATGAACCGGACGTTGAGGCCGGGCTGGTACTCGTCGGGCAGGCCGGTCTGGTGCAGGCCGATGACGCCCTGGTTGTTCTCGCCGGCGCGCAGCAGCATCACCGAGCTGGTGCGGTGCTTGCTGATCTCGATCTTGCTGCACGGCAGGATCGGCACGCCGCGCCACGCGGGCACCTGGTGGCCGTTGAGGTCGACGCTGTCGGGGTAGAGGCCGCGCTTGTTGAACTCGCGGCCGATCGCGGCGATGACGCGCGGGTGGGCGAGGAAGGCGGTCGGTTCCTTCCACACCACGCCGAGCAGCTCGTCCAGGTCGTCGGGGGTGGGCGGGCCGTTGCGGGTCGGGATGCGGTTCTTCAGGTCGGCGGCGTTGAGCAGGCCGAAGTCGCGGTTGTTGACCATCTCGTACTCCTGGCGCTCGCGCAGCGCCTCGATGGTCAGCCGCAACTGCTGCTCGACCTGGTCCATCGGGTGGTTGTAGAGGTCGGCGACGCGGCTGTGCACGCGCAGCACGGTCTGCGCGACGCTCAGCTCCAGCTCGCGGGGCTTGAGCTCGTAGTCCACGTACGTGCCCGGCAGGTCCGGTTCGCCCTCGTGGCCCGACGCGATGTCGATCTCGGCTTCGCCGTGGTCGTTCGACTTGCGCATGCCCGGCGCGGACAGGCGCTGGATGTGCGCGCGCAGGCCGCCCGCGTCGCCGTTCATGCGCTCGAAGTCGTCCCAGCTCAGCGAGAGCGCGATGACCGGGGTGACGGCCTTGGCGGTGAAGTCCCACTCGCCCTGCGGTCCGGCCAGGACCTCGGCGCCGAAGTACTCGCCGTTGGCCAGCGTGCCCAGGACGGTCTGGTCGCCGTACTCGCCCTGGCCGATCTTGTTGACCTTGCCGTGGGCGATCAGCCACACCTGGTCGCACGGCCGGCCGCGTTCGACGATGACGTCTCCGGGCTCGTACTCGTGCTGCTGGAACCGCTCGGCCAGCGCGGCCAGGGCCGGGACGTCGTCGAAGCCGCGCAGGTAGGGCAGCTCGCACAGCTCCTGCGGGACGACGTCGATGTCGGCGCCGACGTTGGTGAAGGTGAGCCGCCCATCGCCGACGGCGTAGCTCAGCCGGCGGTTGACCCGGTAGGCGCCGCCGGAGGCCTGGACCCAGGGGAGGACTTTGAGCAGCCACCGGGAGGTGATGCCCTGCATCTGCGGAACGGACTTGGTCGTGGTCGCCAGGTTCCGGGCCGCCGCTGTGCCGAGGCTCAGCCGTGGCTGTTCGATGTCCACGTCGGAATCGGTCACAGTCACCAGTACACCGCCAATCGGTTTTTGTTCATTGGGCCGGATTGACGGTAGTGAGGCCGAATAGGGGTCCGGAAGGGGCCGATACGGCGACCTCCCATAGTGCTATCCGGATGCTCTGCGTGTACGACGAGTGCAGGTAGTGGCGGTTGCAAGCAATTTCGGGTGATTTTGCGCGGCGTTGGAGGAGCGATTCGCGTCGGCGTGGAATGTGACACTCTTTCGCTCTAAATATGTTCACTCGATGGTGCTGTTGACGCGCGCTCGACGTATCGGTGGCGTCGCCATTCCGCAATGGTGCGGCTTGAAAATCAGTCTTGTGGTGCACGTACGACACCGCGGCCGTCCCGGTTGGGACGACCGCGGTGTCGGTGGTGTTTCGTCAGGAGTGCGGGCAGGTGTCGCGGTACTCCTCGATCAGGAGGCTGCGGCTCGGGGGCGGGCAGAGGAACTGCTCGTAGCGGGTGTCGTTGTCGATGAAGCGCTTGAGCCAGGAGATGCTGTACTTCGCGATCGTGGTGTTCGAGCTGTTCGGCGCGAAGTGGTCGGCCGCGTTGAGCTCCAGGTACGCCTTGTCCAGCGTGGAGGGCAGACTGGCGTAGAAGGGCTCCGAGTGCGAGGCCACCGGGGCGATGGAGTCGTTCTCCGCCCCGATCACCAGGGTCGGCACGCGGACGTTGCCCCAGCTCTTGTCGGTGTGCCACCCGGTCAGCGGGATCGCCGCCTGGAGGGCGGGGCGGGACTCGGCGGCGCGCAGGGTGCCGCCGCCGCCCATCGAGTGGCCCATGACGCCCAGCCGGGTGGCGTCGACGCGCGACCGGACCGTGCTGCGCTGGGTCAGGTAGTCCAGCGCCGCCAGCAGCTGGGACGCCCGGCTGTCGGGCTGGTCGTAGATGGAGTTGGTGTCGATGGTGAACACCACGAAGCCCTGGGACGCGATGCGCGGCCCCAGCCAGGCGATGCTCGACTGCGTCCCGGTGAACCCGGGCGAGATCGCCACCGCGCCGAAGGTGCCCTCGGCGGTGCTGGTCGGGTAGTAGATGGTGCCGCCGCCGAAGCCGGTCACCGCCAGCGACGACACGGAGGTCGACGCGGTCGCGAACGGGCCGCGCGAAGCCTCGATGCCGGCGGTGGTCGGCGCCGGACCCCGTTCGTAGGGGTTGTCGGCGGCCAGGGCGGTGGGGGTCGCCGCGGTCAGGAGCAGGGCGACCGCGGGGATCAGTCTGCGGAGTTGCACGTCGCTGTACACCTCGCTTGCGCAGGGAAACGGACGACTCGACCCTGCTCCGGCCGGGGCCGGGCGCGCATCGGTGGAACCACCGGTGTGCGCACCGCAAAAACTAACGCTGGTAGATAATTTTCGCCGCAGGTCTTCCGCCCGGCGCCGGCCTGCGGCGAGACTGGCCCACGTGCTGCACGGACGTGATCGGCACCGCGTCGCCGTCGACGCGGTGCTCGACCGTGCCCGCGCCGGCCGGGGCGGCGTGCTGGTGCTGCGCGGCGAGCCCGGGTCGGGCAAGTCGTCGCTGCTGGCCCACGCCGCCGCCCGGTACCCCGGCGTGCTGTGCGTGGACGACGCCCACGAGTGCGACGACCTCGCCGACCTGCTGGTGCTGGCCCGGGAGGTCGCGGACACGCGGGCGGCGGTGCTCATCGCCACCGAAGGGCCGCCGTACGGGTTGCCCAGCGTGACCCTGGACCCGTTGGACCGGTCCGCGAGCCTGCGCGTGCTGCACGACCGGCGGCCGGGCCTGCCCGCCGAACTGGCCGCGGACCTGGTGGACCTGGCCTGCGGCAACCCGCTCGTGCTGGTGGAGTTGGCGCGGGCGCTGACCTCGGCCGAGCTGGGCGGCACCGCGCCCGCGCCGACGACCCTGCCCTCGGACAGCTCGCTGCGCACCCGCCTGCGGGCGAGGCTGGACGCCCTGTCACCCGAGGCGGTGCGGGCGGTCGCGATGGCGGCAGTGGACGACGAGGTCGACGCCGACACCCTGCTGACCCTGGGCGTGGACCCGCGGGCGGTGGAGGAGGCGGGCGCGCTGCTCGACCGGAGGCGGCTGATCCGGTCGACCCTGCGCACCGAGCTGTCGCCCACCGCGCGCCACGAAGCGCACGACGCGCTCGCCGCCGCCCTGCCCCCGGGACCGCGCCGCACCTGGCACCAGGCCGCCACCGCGCCGGCCGCTGCCGCCTCCCGCGCCGCCGAACAGCTCTTCGAGGCCGCGCAAAGGGCACGGCTGCGCGGTGACCACGTCAGCGCCGCCCGCGACCACGACCGGGCGGCGGCCCTCACCGGCGACCCCGACCTCCAGGCGCACCGGCTGGTGTCCGCCGCCGCCGACCACTGGGCGATGGGCGCGGCGCACCGGTCGCGGGCCGTGCTGCGCGTCGCCGAGCGGCTGACCGACGACCCCGACGTGCGCGCCCTCACCGACCTCGTGCGCGGCGGCATCGAACTGGGTGACGGGCTGCCCGACGTCGCCGCCCGCCGGCTGGTCCGCGCCGCCGAGGGGCTGGTCGGCACCCGGCGCGCGCTCGCGATCGCCGCCCTCGGGTTCGCCGGCGAGGCGGCCAGCATCGCGGGCGACCACCAGCGGCACGCCACCATCGCCGAATTCGCCGAGGGCATCCGCGAACCCGACGAACCGCCCGCCACCCGCATCACGCTGGACCACCTGGTCGGCATGTCCGCCACCTTCGCGGGCCGGCACGAGAAAGCCCTGCCGCACCTGCGGTCCGTGGTGGAACTGGCCGACCGGGTGGCGCACCCGCAGGCCGGCATCTGGGGCGCGCAGGCCGCCTACGTCCTCGGCGACGCCGCCCGCGCCCACGACCTGGCCGCCGGCGCGGTCACCGCCGCCCGCGAGTCCGGTCTCACCGCCCTGGTGTCGTGGGCGCTGGTGTACCGGGCGCTGTCGGCGCTGCTGCTCGACCAGCACGCCGTCGCGCTGTCCGCCGCCACCGAGGGCGCGCACGCCGCAACCGCCCTGGGCCAGCACAACGCCGTGGTGGACCACCTGACGATCCTGGCCCTGCTGGCCGCTTTCCGCGGCGACACCGACACCGCCCTGCACAACATCGACAGCGCCAACGAGCAGATCGTCCGCCGCGGCCTGGGCCGCTCGGGCACCTTCGGCGCGTGGGCGTTCGCGTGCGTCGACCTCGCCCTGGACCGCCCGGCCGACGCGCTGGACCGCTTGCGGCTCAAGGCCGCCGGCGCCCACGCGGGCATCAGAGTGATGGCCGCGCCGCAGGTCGTGGAGGCCGCCGTCGGGTGCGGGCAACCGTCCACGGGGGACCGGGCGTTGCAGCGCTTCGAGAAGTGGGCCGGCGCCACCAGGTGCCCGGCCCGGATGGCGCTGTCGCACCGCTGCCACGGCCTGCTCACCGAGGGACCGGCGTCCGACGAGCACTTCCGCGAGGCCATCCGCCTGCACCGGGAGAGCGGCACCGCGATGGAGCTGGCCCGCACCGAACTGCTGTACGGGCACCGCTTGCGCCGCGGCCGGAAACCCCGTGCGGCGCGGGAACTCCTGCGCGACGCGGTGAAGATCTTCCAGTCCTACGAGGCCGACCACTGGGTGGAGCGGGCCCGCGCCGAGCTGCGCGCCGCCGGCGAGACCACCGCGCCGGTCGGGCAGCCCACCGACCTCACCCCGCAGCAGGCGCGCATCGCCCGGCTGGTCGCCGAGGGCGCGACCAACCGGGAGATCGCCGCACGCCTGTTCCTCAGCCACCGCACGGTGGAACACCACCTGCGCAACATGTTCACCCGGCTGGGCGTGCGGTCGCGGGTGGAGCTCACCCGGATGATCGGTTAGCGCATGGATCGGGAAGATCGGACGGAGCGGGAAAGGGAGGTCGGGTGCGCGCGGAGTACCGGCACTGGCAGCGGATCCCCACGAGGTGGGCCGACAACGACGTGTACGGGCACGTGAACAACGTCGTGCACTACGCGTTCATGGACACCGTGATCAACACGTGGCTGATCGAGGAGGCCGGGCTGGACATCCACCACGGCGCCGCGATTGGCCTGTGCGTGGAGTCCCACTGCAACTACAAGTCCTCGATCTCCTTCCCGGAGGCCGTGGACGCCGGACTGCGCGTCGGGCACCTGGGCCGCTCCAGCGTGCGCTACGAGGTCGGCTTCTACCCCGAGGACCGCGACGACGTGGTGGCCGAGGGGCACTTCGTGCACGTGTTCGTGGACCGCGAGTCGCGCAAGCCGGTGGAGATCCCCGCGCGCCTGCGGACGGCGATGGAAGGGCTGGTGGTCACGTGAAGTCCCGGGGCGCGGTGCTCACGGCGGTCGGTGGGCCGCTTTCCGTGGTGGAGTTGGAGTTGGACCCGCCGGGGCCGGGCGAACTGCTGGTGCGGGTGCACGCGACCGGGCTGTGCCACTCGGACCTGTCGGTGATCGACGGCTCGCGGGTGCGGCCGTTGCCGATGGTGCTGGGTCACGAGGCCGCCGGCGAGGTCGTGGAGACCGGGCCGGGCGCGGAGTTCGCGGTGGGCGACCACGTGGTGCTGTCGTTCGTGCCCGCGTGCGGCGCGTGCCGGCGGTGCGTGTCCGGGCGGCAGGCGCTGTGCGAGCCGGGTGCGGCGGCCAACCGGGAGGGCACCCTGTTGAGCGGGGCGCGGCGGTGGCGGCTGCCCGACGGGACCCGACCGAACCACCACCTGGGCGTGTCCGGGTTCGCGGAGTACACGGTGGTGTCGGAGAAGTCCGCGACCCGCGTGGACCCCGACCTGCCGTTGGACATCGCCGCGCTGTTCGGCTGTGCGGTGCTGACCGGCACGGGCGCGGCGTTCTACAGCGCGCAGGTCGTGCCGGGGGACCGGGTCGCGGTGTTCGGGCTGGGCGGGGTGGGGCTGGCGGCCGTGCTGGGCGCGGTGGCGGCCGGTGCCTCCCAGGTGGTCGCGGTGGACGTGGTGGAGCACAAGCGGGTGTTGGCGCGGACGTTGGGCGCGACGCACGACGCGGCGGGCGGGCCTGAGGTCGTCGAGGCGGTGCGGGACCTGACCGGCGGCGGCGCGGACAAGGTCATCGACACGACGGGTGTCGCGGCCGTGCTGGAGCAGGCGTACCTGGCCACGGCGGCGGGCGGGACCACGGTGACGGTCGGGTTGCCGCACCCGGACCGGACCGTGACGCTGCCGGCGCTGAGCCTGGTCGCCGAGGAGCGGACGTTGAAGGGCAGCTACCTGGGGTCGTGCGTGCCGCGCCGGGACATCCCGCGGTTCGTCGACCTCTACCGGGCGGGCAGGCTGCCCGTGGAGGGACTGCTGTCCGGGCGGCTCGCGCTGGACGAGGTCAACGCCGGCTTCACCCGTTTGGCGGCAGGGGAAGCCGTCCGGCAGGTCGTCGTTTTGTGATCACCGCTCCCGTTAAGGTTGCCCGGATCGGGTGATCCAGCAGGCGGAGGAGTGGTCGGCGGTGCGCAGGCGGTCGATGCTCGCGGGTGTGGTTTCGACGGTGGGCGGCATGGCCGTGGCGGGCGCGGGGTCGGCTTCGGCTTCGACCGGGCCGCGCGGGTTCGGCGACTACACGCTGGTGAACCTGGCGCACGTCAACGATCCGGAGCGGACGAACGTGTACCCGGGTGACCCCGAGTTCACCCTGACCACTGTCACGACCGTGCCCGAGGACGGCTTTTACCTCCAGTACGCGCAGCAGGGCGAGCACACCGGCACGCACTGGGGTGCGCCGGCGCACTTCAACGCCGACCAGCCCTACGCCGACGAGTTGGACGCGGAGGACCTGTTCCTGCCCGCCGTGAAGGTGGACGTGCGGGAGCAGGCCCGGCGCGACGCCGACTACGAGGTGACCGTCGAGGACCTCCAGCGGTGGGAGAGGCAGCACGGCCGCATCCCGCGCGAGGCGGCGGTCGTGTTGTGGACGGGCTGGGAAGATCGGTGGGGCACGCCCGCGTTCTTCAACTACGACTCCGCGGGGCAGATGCACCAGCCGGGGTTCTCGTTGGCCGCCGTGCGGTGGTTGGTGGACACCGGGCGGTTGGGGCGGCGGGGTGCGTTGGGGACGGACGCGTTCAGCCCCGAGGCGGCGATCGATTCGACGTACGCGGTGTCCAAGCTGCTGTACCGGGAGCACCGGATCAGCTTGGAGGTGTTGGCGAACTTGGCGAAGCTGCCGGAGACCGGGGCGCACGTGCTGGTGGGTGGGACGATCAACCGGCGTGGGTCCGGGTCGCCGGCGAGCATCTACGCGTTCGTGCCCAAGCGGTGAGGGGTCTCGCGGGAAGAGGGCTCGCGGTGAGGGGGCGCGCGGTAAGGGCTCTCGCGGCGGTTTCCGGGCTGGTGTTGGTCGCCGGGTGCAGCCCGTCATTGTTGGGGGTGCCGACGACGTCGCCGGCGCCGCCGCCCGGGGCGGTGCTGCACTTCCGGCCGGTGCTGGCGGTGTCCACGCCGATCACGCCGACCTCGACCACCGGAGTCCCGCGGAAGGCCGAACCGGACACGGCCGCGGTGGCCCAGGCCCGTCGGGCGCGGCAGGACCCGGCGCTCGCGTCCGGCGGGGTGGCGGAGCTCTCCTGCCCGGCAGAGGATCCGTTGGCAGGACGCGATGATCCGGCGTTGCCGCTGCTGACGTGCGGGCGGGACGGGTCGGTGTACCTGCTCGGGCCGGCCGAGCTGGACCGGTCGCACGTGGAGCACGCGGAGGCCCGGGGTGACGTGGTCGACGTGCGCTTCACCATCCCCGGCGGGGTGCGGTGGGCGGAATTCACCGGTCGGCTCGTCGGGCAGCGCGTCGCCATCGTGGTGAACACGCTGGTGTTGTCCGCGCCGACCGTTCAGGAGGCGATCACCGGGGGCGGTGCGGAGATCTCCGGGCAGTTCTCGGAGTCGGAAGCGGGGGAGTTGGCCGCGCGCATCACGGGTGGATGACGCTCGCCGGCGTCACGGGTGGATGACCAAGCCCCGGCCGCCGTCGCGTTTGGCCTCGTACATGGCCTTGTCGGCGCGGCGGAGCACGGACTGGGCGGTTTCCTCGGGGTCGGGGTTCGCGCAGATCACCACGCCGACGCTGGCGCTGATCTCCTCGCCGACCGCGTCGAGGATGCGGAAGGCGACCTTCTCCGGCTCCTCCACACCGGTCACCAGGACGCCGAACTCGTCGCCGCCCAGCCGGGCCACGACATCGGTGTCCCGCACGCACTGCCGCAGCTTGTGCGCCACCCGTTCGAGGACGGCGTCGCCGTGAGCGTGGCCGGAGACGTCGTTGACGGCCTTGAAGTCGTCCAGGTCCACGAACAACAGTCCGAACGGGACACCCTCGTGGTGCGCGGCCATCGCCTCGTCCAGCCGGCGCTCGAACAGGGCGCGGTTGGCCAGGCCGGTGAGGGCGTCGTGGTGGGCCTCGTGCACCAGGTCGCGTTCGGACTCCCGCAGCATCGCGGCCAGCCGCGTGTTCTCCACGATCGTGGTCAGCTGCCGCAGCATCACCGCCACGATCACCGTGAAGCCGCACCCGATCTCCACCGCGTCGGCCGGGGCCAGGTCGCCGATCAGCGTGCGGCGCAGCACGATCGCGCTGCACACCAGCAGCGGCAGGTACGGCATCAGCAGGTATGCCCACTGCCAGGCGCGGGCGATGTGCTGGGGCGCGGCGTGCGGCATCGGCGGGACCAGCGCGGCCAGCGCGATCAGGGCGGGACCCACGACGAACCCCGCGTTGGCCAGCGGCGGCACCTCCGGCGCCTGGACGCTGACCAGGTAGGCGAACGCGGCGTCCGACGCGGCCAGCCCGACCAGGCCCAGCCCCAGCAGGTGCAGTTGGGGCTTGAGGACGACCTTCCGGTCGGCCGCGAGGATCACCACGATGACGAGCAGCACCAGGTCCGTCACCGGGTAGGCGATGGCGACCAGGAACGCGGGCGTGCTCGGGCCGCCCGCCTCCACCAGCCCGCCCAGGGACGTCGTCCAGGTCAGGGCGAACAGCGAGCCGACCACGATCACGCCGTCCAGCAGCAGGACCAGGCGGGCGTAGCGGGAACGGTGGTCCAGCAGGGCGTCCGGTGTGCCGGAGCGGCGGTGGCTGCCGATCACCAGCAGCGCGGCGAACGCGAACGGCACGACGCTGAGGTACCCGGCGTCGGCGGGGGAGGGCGAGGGCACCGCGCGGTCCTCGACCAGCTGGTACCAGGTCCACAGCGACTGGCCGATCGACCAGCCGAACATGCCCAGGCCCATCAGCACCCGCCACACCCGGTCCGGCCCCGAGGTGCGCACGGCCGACCACCAGCACGCGCCCGTCGCGAACAGGCCCGTGGCGAGCTGGGCGAGGTCGTCCAACGCCACCGCGGCGTCGCCGGTGACCACGTCGAAACTCGCGGCCAGCGACGCGGCGGCGGCCGTGGCGAGCACCAGCGCCGCCGTGATGCCGAACCGCCGTGTCCCGATCACCGGCTAAGTGTGCCGCATTCGCGTTCCACGGAGGGGTGAGCCCTGCGAGGATGCGCGGGTGGCAGAGCAGGAAGCGAAGGACGCGCCAGCGGCCGAGGACGTGGTGACCGAGCTGGACTACGAGCGGTTCGCACGGCACCGCATCGCCGAGTTCGGCGGGGACGCGGAAGCCTTCGGCACCTCGTACAACGTGCTCCACCTCGCCTACAAGCTGATCACGGACTACGAGGCGCTGATCCACCGCGAGCAGGGCTGGACGATGCCGGGCTTCCGGCTGATGTTCAAGCTGTGGATCCTCGGGCCCACCCAGCCGGCGCGGTTGGCGGACCTGTCGGGCACCACGCGGTCGGCGATGTCGAACTTGATCAACACGCTGGAGAAGGCCGGGTTGGTCGAGCGGTCGCGGGACGGGCAGGACCGGCGGGTGGTGTTCGTGGCGTTGACCGAGGAGGGGCGGCGGGCGGTGTCGGGGGTGTTTCCGACGCAGAACGCGCGGGAGTCTCGGTGGTTCGAGGTGCTGGACGCTGGTGAGCGGGCTCAGCTGGTGGAGCTGATCCGTCGGGTCGTGGCTGCCGGGCCTGCTTGATCTTTTGGGGCGCTTCGCTCTTCTGGGACGCGCTTCGCGCTCTCAAGATCAAAAGCCTGAAGAGCTAAAAGCGGCGCTCGCCGCTGGGCAGGCCCCCGGGGGTGGAAGGGCGTCGGTTTCTTCCCCCGTACGGCCTGCCGGAGGCAACCACGCTTCGACCCTCTTCGCAACCGGTGAAGCGTGGTTGCAAAGAGGGTCGAAGCGTGGTTGGGCTGCGCCCAGGCCGTACGGGGGAAGAAACCGAGGCCCTTCCTGTGGCTGGCAGCCACTCCGAGCGCCTTCGGCGCTGAAGGGTCCGGTTGGGGGATCTACTGAGGGTGCGGGTGGGGGTGGGGGCCGTCACACGGGTGGCCCATTGTGGTGAACGGGCCTGGTCGCGGATGCTGCGTCCGCACTAATCGGGGTTCGTACCTCACGGGGGGTTCACATGGCAGGTGTTGGGGCTTCGCGCGCTCAAAATCCGCTCAGACGGGTGGTGGCCGTCGCCACCGCGTTCGTTCTGGCCGCTGCCACCGTCACCGCGGTGGGTACGCCGGCTGTTGCACAGCCCAAGTCGAAGACCGAGCAGGACCAGCCGGTGCGCAACGAAGCGCCGGACATCCCCTCCGCGCGCGCCACTGCCGCGTTGCACAAGATCCGTGTCGAAGCGTTGAGTGAGCGGACCGAGAACACCGCTACCTTCGTCAACGCCGATGGCAAGCTCACCACCGAGATCCACGCCGGTCCCGTTCGCGTCAAGCGCGGTGACGCCTGGATTCCCGTCGACCTCACCCTCGAGAAGCGCCCCGACGGCAGCATCGCGCCCAAGGCGCACCCCCGTGACCTGGTCATCGCCGGTCCCGGTGGCAAGGCCGACGACGTGCGTGACCTCGCCGCCGTCAAGCACGGTGACGCTGAGGTCGCCCTTCAGTGGCGTGGGAGCTTGCCCACCCCGAAGCTCGATGGGCGCAAGGCCACCTTCCCGGACGTCCGGCCCGGTGCGGACCTGGTCGTGGAGGCCACTCGGACCGGGTTCGAGCAGTTCCTCGTCCTCAAGGAGCGGCCCAAGGGGCCGGTGACCCTGTCCCTGCCGTTGCGCACCAAGGGGGCTACCCCGCAGCGCAAGGACGACGGCAACACCGACCTGGTGGACGCCGCCGGGAACGTGATCGGGTCCGTGCCCAAGCCGGAGATGTGGGACGCCCGGCGGGACGAGAAGGCCGGGCAGCCGCTCAAGCGCGTGCCGGTCGGCATGGAGATGGCCCCTGGGCGGGCGCGTGCCGCGGGGCAGGTCGTCACCGACCTCAACCTGACCGCGGACGAGTCCTTCCTGCGTGCCGGGGACACCCAGTACCCCGTGGTCGTGGACCCGGCGGTGACTGTCGGGCCGGTGTACGACAAGTACGTCCAGACCGGCACTAGCCGGGACACCGGTGGTGACACCGATTTGCGGCTGGGCACGTTCGACGGTGGCGCCACCATCGCGCGCAGCTACTTCAACTTCGACCTCTCGCAGTTCCGGGGCCGCCGCATCCACAGTGCCCGGCTGAACCTCTACGAGTGGCACGCCTGGTCGTGCCAGGCCCGGGACTGGGAGATCTGGGACACCGGCCTGGTCGGCTGGAACACCCACTGGGGCGCGCAACCACCGTGGTACACCCGTTGGTCCACCACCAGCGAGACCAAGGGCTACTCGTCGTCCTGCAACGACGGCTGGGTCAGCGGTGACATCCGCGGTCTGGTGCAGTTGGCCGCCGACAACGGCGCGGGCACGGTCGGCGTGATGGCCAAGGCCGCCAACGAGAGCGACAACTACGGCTGGAAGAAGTTCGACTCCGCCGAGGCGGGCGGTGTGCCGCACCTGTCGGTGGACTACAACTCGCGGCCCGATCCGGCGACCGCGTTGGACGTGTCCGACCGCGGTGACTCGGGTGGTCAGACGTTCACCCGGACGACCACGCCGACGCTGTCCTTCCGGCCCAGCGACCCCGATGGCGGCACGGTCACGGCCGTGTTCTACGTCTACGACGGCGACACGCTGGTCACCGACTACTGGGTGTGGGGCGTCCCGTCCGGCAGCATCGCGACCTGGAAGGTCACCGAGGGGCTGTTGCAGGCGGGCAAGACCTACCGGTTCCGGGCCACCTCGTTCGACAACCACGACTGGGCGGGTGACGGGTTCGTCTCGATCCGGCCGGTGCACTCGGGCAAGGCCGTGGACATCACCGGGTGTTCGGCGGCGGCCGGCGCGTTCGCGCAGCAGTGGGACTACTCGGGTGCCGGCTGCCAGCGGTTCGCGCTGGTGGGCACCGGTGACGGCTACTACATGCTGCGGGCGCGGCACTCCGACCAGGTGTTGGACGTGTCCGACTGCGGCACGGGCGACGGCACGCGGATCAAGCAGTGGCCGGGCAACGGCAACGACTGCCAGAAGTGGCGGCTGGACCGGGTCGGCAACGGCGAGTACACGCTGGTGTCCAAGTACTCCGGCAAGGTCATCGACGTCCAGCACAACCAGGTCGACAACGGCCAGATCGTCTGGACCTGGACCTCGAACGGCTGCGGCTGCCAGAAGTTCCGGATGGACGCCGCGCCCGACCCGGGCGTGAACCTCCAGTGGCTCCAGTTCACCGTGGACACGGTGGACCCGGGCGCGCCTTTCGTGTCCTCGACCGACTACCCGAACGACAACACGTGGCACAAGGGCGCGGGCCAGGCGGGTGCGTTCACCTTCACCCCGCCGGCCGGCACCGCCGACGTGCACTCCTACCTGTGGGCGCTGGACGCGGTGCCCGCGACCGAGGTCGTCGCCGGGGCGGACGGCAAGGCGACGCCGTCGATCACGCCGGCCACGGACGGTCAGCACACGCTCAACGTCCGGACGAAGGACCGGTCCGGCCGGTTGTCGGGCATCACCTCCTACACCTTCCACGTGGGTCGCGCCGGGTTGTTGCGGCCGGCGGAGGGTGCTCGGATCGCCCGCAGGCTCCAGTTGCAGGTCGTCGGCGAGCCGGTGTTCACGCACGTCAAGTTCGCGTGGCGGCGTGGGCCGGGTGCGGCGGTCGAGGCCGACGTGCCCACCGCGCACCTGACCAAGGCGGACGGGTCGTCGCTGGGTGCCGGGTTCGTGCCGCTGTCCTCGCTGGGCGAGTTCGCGGTGTGGAACGCGGTCGACACCCTCGGCGTGGAAGCGGGGGTCGTGCAGGTCAAGGCGGTCCTGGCGACCGACGCGGCCGGGTCGGGCGCGTACTCGACGGCGTGGCGCACGGCTGTCGTGGACCCCAGTGCGGACACGGCGGCGGGTTCGGACATCGGTCCGGGCTCGGTGAACCTGCTGACCGGCGACTACTCGCTGCGCTCCACCGACGCGGAGGAGTTCGGCCTGTCGGTGTCGCGCACGTCCTCCTCGCGCGACCCGAAGACCGGCTTCCAGCTCCAGCGGCAGCGGCTGACCGCCAACCAGCAGAAGATCTCCACCGACACGGCGGGCTTCAAGCTCTACACGACCAGCGCGGCGCGCAACACCGAGCGCGGGCACGACAGCACCGACTCGCTGGAGTTGACCCCGGTCGCCGCGCAGGGCTGGCACCCCGACGACACGATGGCCTCGATCGAGGACGACATCGGGGCGCTGCGGCTGGGCATGAAGACCGGCCGCACCTACCGGGTCACCGGCTGGATCTACGTGCCGGCCGCGACCGGTCTGAACGCCACCCACCACCGCGCGCTGCGGATCGTGGCGTTCGCCAAGACCCCGGCGGGCTACCAGGAGTTCCACAGCAACACCGCGAACGCGACCGACGCGTGGCAGCAGTTGACGCTGGACTTCACCGTGCCCGCCGACGCCACCGAGGCGTTCGTCCGGCTCTACAACGGGTTCACCGGCGGCAGCGGCAAGAAGGTGTACTACGACGACCTGTCGCTGCGGGAGATCACCGCGCCGTTCGGGCCGCACTGGGAGACCGGCGCGGAGGTCGACTCGGCGCAGATCGACTACACGCGGCTGGCGTTCCCGCACGAGGACACCGTGCAGGTCGAGCAGTCCGACGGCTCGTCGATCTGGTTCACCCGCACCCCGGACGGCCGCTACTGGCCGGAGCCGGGCGCGGAGGACTTGGCGCTGGCCAAGGAGGGCGAGCTGTACCGGCTGTCCGAACTGGACGGCACGGTGACCACGTTCGCCAAGCCGGCGGGCACGGACACCTACCTGGTGGAGAGCGCCACCCCGCCCGCACAGGGCAACACGACCCGCTACACCTACGAGAACGTCGACGACCAGCTGCGGATCAAGCGGGTCATCGCCGCGCAGGAGCCGGGCATCGGCGAGTGCACGGCGGCCACGCCCGCCCGGGGCTGCGAGGTGCTGGAGTACCACTACGCGACCTCCACCACCGCGACCGCCTCGGCGTTCGGTGACTTCGCCGGCCGCATCCGCGCCATCGCGGCGTGGAGCACCGACCCGGCCACCGGCACGGTGTCCACTGTGGACGTCGCCCGGTACGCCTACGACGACCGCGGCCGGCTGCGGGAGGTGTGGGACCCGCGCCTGGCGCAGCCGCTCAAGACCAGCTACGCCTACGACGACGCCGGTCACATCACCGAGCTCGGCCAGCCCGGCGACCTGCCGTGGCGGTTCGACTTCGGCACGGCCGGCGTGGGCGACCCGAACACGGGCCGCCTGCTGAAGGTGCGCCGGGAGGCGCTGCGGCCGGGCACGAAGGACCAGGTCGACGGCGAGATCGCCACGACCGTCGTCTACGGAGTGCCGCTCACCCGCTCGTCCGGTGGGCCGTACGACCTGGACGGGCCGTCGATCGCCGCGTGGGCGCAGGCCGACGCGCCGACCGACGCGGTCGCGGTGTTCGGCCCCGAGGACCCCGCGCCGGTGGTCACGGCCACCGCGCAGAGCCCCGGCCCGGACGGCTACCGCGCCGCGACCGTGCACTACCTCAACGCCTCGGGCAAGGAGGTCAACACCGCCACCCCGGGCGGGCACATCGACACCAACGAGTACGACCGCTTCGGCAACGTCGTGCGCGCCCTGGAGTCGTCCAACCGGGCGTTGGCGTTGGGCCAGGGTCCGAACGCGGAGGCGAACCTGTCCGCGCTGGGCCTCGCCCAGTACGACAGCAAGACCCGGGCCACCTGGCTGGACACCCGGTCGGTGTACGGCGCGGACGGCATCGACCTGCTGGAGACGGTGTCCCCGCTGCACCGCATCGCGCTGGCCAACGACGCCGACCGGCTGGTCAACGCCCGCGGCGTGACGGCGACGACCTACGACGAGGGCAAGCCCGACGGCGTGGCCTACCACCTGCCCACGACCGTGCGCTCCGGCGCCCGCGTCGTCGGCGTGGAGGGCGACCAGGACGTCCGGATCACCAAGAACGAGTACGGCCCGATGTACGGCGGCGCCTCGGGGTGGGTGCTGCGCAAGCCCACCAAGGTGATCAGCGCCGCCGAGACGCAGGCGCCGCTGGAGGCGGCGACCAAGTACGACGCCCAGGGCCGGGCGCGCGAGTCGCGCAAGATCGACTCGTCCGGGACCGACGCCGGGACCACGCGGTCGGTGTTCTACACCGCCGGCGCGAACCCCGACGACGCCGCGTGCGGCAACCGGCCGGAGTGGGCCGGGCAGGCGTGCGTGGTGCGGGCGGTCGGCGCGATCACCGGGCACGACGCGGCGCGCATGGTCGGCGTCATGCCGGTGCGGCGCGTGGAGTCCTACACCCGGTTCGGCGAGCCGGACCGGATCAGCGAGACCGTCGACGGCAAGACCCGCACCACGATCAACACCTACGACGCGGCGGACCGGCTGGTCGGCACGGTGATCACCGGTGACCTGGGCGAGGCGGTGCAGCAGGTCGGCACCGACTACGACCCGGTCTCCGGCGACGCGCTGACCACGAAGTTCGCCGACGGCACCAAGGTGTCCCGCGAGTTCGACCGGCTGGGCCGGCTGGTGCGCTACGCCGACGCGGACGGCGCGTGGACCACCACGGAGTTCGACCGCCACGGCAAGCCCGCCAAGATCACCGACTCGCTGGGCACCAGCCAGACCTTCGCCTACGACCGGGTCGCCGAGCCGCGCGGCCTGGTGACGTCGGTGACCGACAGCGTCGGTGGCGCCATCGGCACCCGCTACGGGCCGGACGGGCAGATCGTGCGCCTGGACCTGCCCGGCGGCGTGGTGATGGACCAGGAGCTGGACCCGGCGGGCGTGCCGGTCGGGCGCACCTACCGCAAGGACGGCACGGTCATCGCGGCCAGCACGGTCGTGGAGAACGCGCAGGGCCAGTGGCTGCGGCACACCGGTCCCGGCTCGGACAAGCGCTACGGCTACGACACCCTGGGCCGGCTGACCCGCGTCGAGGACACCTCGGCCGCCACCGGCCTGTGCACCGTGCGGACCTACACGTTCGACCGGCGCACCAACCGCACCGGCAAGTCCACCCGGACCGGGTCGAGCGGCGGGGTGTGCCCGGGTGACTCCGAACCGGCGCAAACCCAGTCGCACACCTACGACTCGGCCGACCGGCTGACCGACCCGGGCTGGGTGTACGACGCGTTCGGCCGCATCACCGCCACCCCCGACGGCGTGCAGAACAGCTTCTACGTCAACGACCTCGTGCGGTCGCAGCAGACCGCCGACCGGCGCATGACGTGGACGCTGGACCCGGCGCTGCGGCAGCGGGCGTTCACCGCCGAGTCGCTGGTGAACGGGGCGTGGGCCAACGCGGTCACCAAGCTCAACCACTACGCCGACGACTCCGACGAGCCGCGCTGGGTCGCCGAGGACGTCACGCAGGCCAACAACGTCACCCGCAACATCTCCTCGCCCGAAGGCGACCTGGCCTTCACCACGGGCCTCAACGGTGACGTCGTCCTGCAAATGACCAACCTGCACGGCGACGTCATGGCGACCGTGCCCGTGGTCTCGGGCCAGTTGGGCGCGGTGACCGTGCTCGACGCCGACGAGTACGGCGTGCCGTCGGCCGACACCCCGGCCGCCGCGACCGCCCGCTACGGCTGGCTGGGCGGCAAGCAGCGCTCCGCCGAGGCGTTGGGCGGCGTGGTGCTGATGGGCGTGCGGCTCTACCACCCGGGCACCGGTCGGTTCTGGCAGCCGGACCCGGAGGAGGGCGGCAACGCCACCCCGTACGACTACTGCGCCGCCGACCCGGTCAACTGCACCGACCTGGACGGCCGGTGGGGCTGGCTGAAGAAGGTCGCCAACGTGGTGGCCAAGGTCGCCGAGGTGGTGTCCTACATCCCGGGCCCGATCGGCGCGGTCGCGGGCGCGGTGTCGTCGGTGGCCTACGCGGTGACCGGCAACTACGCCAAGGCCGCCGAGATGGCGATCACCGCGGCGGCCAACCTGGTCGGCGCGGGCGCGGCGGTCAAGGCGGGGGTGGCGGCCGTGAAGGCCGCGGCCCGGACCGTGCCCAAGGCGGCGTCGTCGGTGGCCAAGTCCGCGCGGTCGCTGGTGTCGCGGGGCCGGTGCAACTCGTTCGTGCCCGAGACCCAGGTGCTGATGGGCGACGGCAGCACGCGGGCCATCGCCGACGTCGGGGTCGGCGACCTGGTGGTCGCGGCCGACCCGGCCACCGGGGTCGTCCGGGCCGAGCCGGTCGTGGACGTCATCGTCGGCTACGGCGACAAGCACCTGGTGGAGTTCGCCGCCGAGGGCGGCGGCCCGATCACCGCCACGGCCAACCACCCGGTGTGGGTGGACGGCCGGGGCTGGACCGCGGCGGCCGACATCGGCATCGGCGACCGGGTGCTGCTGCCCGGCGGCGGCACGGCGTCCATCCGGCACGTCCGCGACCTGGGCGTGACGCGCGAGGCGGTCTACAACCTCAACGTCTCCGGCGCGCACACCTTCAGCGTCGTGGCCGGCGCGGTGGCCGTGCTGGTGCACAACGCCTCGGCGGCGTGCATCGCGGCCAACCGCAAGGCCGGGAAGGTGCTGGAAGGCCGCGTGGAACGCATCCTGGTGAAGAAGTACGGGCGGGCCAACGTCCAGAAGCAGGTGTATTTCAAGGTGCCCGTGCTGGGGAAGCGGTACGCCGATTTCCAGGTGAAGGGACCGCGCGGGTCGTTCCTCGTCGAGGTGAAGAAGGGCAAGTCCCGGTACACTAAGATGCAGCAGCTCAAGGACGCCTACATCTACAAGAAGCACGGCCTGAAGACGCACGTGTACCGGAGGTAGGGACGTGAAGAAGGCGGACGTCGACGTGGTGCTCCGGGAATTCGAGGACGTTTTCCGGGAGCACGGTTTCTCCGGCGGCAAGGGCAATTACAAGCTGCCCGGCGGCGTCCGCCTGAAGGTCCAACTCGACCGCAACGGGTGGGACCCCGACCTCGGTTGGGGCCTGCTCTTCACCGCCGAGGACACGACGGCGGCGGCCTCCGACGGGAACATCCCGATGGAGGCCCGCGTGCAGATCACGCCGTCGACGCTGGACAAGGTGTTGGGCAAGAAGGCGTTGGGCGCCTTGTACGAGGACAACCCGCGCGTGCGCAGCCGGTTGCGGAGCGGGTGGTTCGCCTTCGAGCACGCCGACCGGCTGCGCGCGGTGCTCCGCTTGGTCCTGGATCCGGCGCTGGCCCACGTCCGGGCGTGGGCCGAATCGGTGCGCTCGGTGTCGTGACAGTATTGCGAAGAATTGTGTTCGAATAGCGTACGAAATGCCGGCGGTGTGGTCATGTTGTGGCCACATTCCGCCGGCTTCGCTACACACAGGGCTTCGCCGTCGGCATCACGCAGGCCGCTACCGGGGCGCCGGCTTCACGGTGGTGGACTCGACCGACATAGGTCGCCTGACGTTCTCGGGGGCGGGTCGGGGGTCAGCGGAAGTCTTCCACGTGATCACGCGTCCACTGGGCGAAGGTGCGGCCGGTTTTTCCTGTCGCCAGGGTGAAGTCGGGTAGTGGCTTCATGAGGTCCGAGTAGTCCTGGTCGGAGTAGCCGTCGTCGCTGGTGCCCTCGCCGCCGTCGTAGTCGACGAACCCGAGCAGCAGGTCGGCGCTCTCGGCGGCGGCACCGCCCATCGCCTTGAGGATGTCGCGGGCTTCCTCGCGCGTGACCTCCTCGTAGCGCACCTGCTCGCCGAGTGCGTCGGCGATGGCCTGCACCTGGCCACGCACGGTGAGCTGCGCCGGGCCGGTGAGGGTGTAGGCCTTGCCGACGTGCTTGTCCTCCAGCAACGCCGCCACGGCGACCGTCGCGATGTCCGCCTCGTGGATCGGAGCGGTACCGAGGTCGTCGCCGAACGGGTAGCGCACCGTCCGCGACCTTCTGATCATCGGACCCCAGATCGGCAGGATGTTCGTCATGAACTCGCCGGGGCGCACGTGGGTCCACTCGAGCCCGGATTCCTCGACGGCGCGCTCGACGCGGGCGTGGTGGTCGGTGTCGAAGCCGAGCGTGACGGCCGCGCCGGACAGGACTACGACGCGCCGCACGCCCGCCTGCTTCGCGAGGTCGACGATCTCGGCGGCGGTCTCCGGCTGCGGGAACAGGAAGAGCTTCTCCACACCTTCGAACGCGGCGGCGACCGACGCCGGCTCGAGCAGGTCGCCCTGGAAGACCTCGACGCCGTCGGGCAACGCGGCCTTCGCCGGGTCGCGGGTCAGCGCCCGCACCGACTCGCCCGCGTGCACCAGCTGGTCGACGACATGCCTGCCGACCAGACCCGTCGCACCGGTCACCAAGATCGTCATAGCGTCTGCTCCCTGTCTTTGCCCTGGTGACACCACCGTAGAGCGAATTCAGGTCACTTTCTGACCGCTATCGAATCCGATGGCGAAGTGGGCACCCGCAGCTCACCCGGAAGGCGCTCGCACGGCCCACCCTCGCCGGGCCGTGCGAGCTGCCCGGACCAGCCCGAGAACGATGTTGTCGAGCAGACCTCGGGGCCGAGGTCGTCGGGCTGGACCGCATGCGAACGGGTCCTCATCCGAGGTCATCCAATTTCTGTTGCACTCGTGCCGCCCGGTCGCTGAGCCCTTGCTGTCGGTGGAGTTCAAGCGCTTCACCCACACCGCCTGTGCTCGCCGGCGTTCGCCAGCGCGGGTGGTTCGTCGCAGCGGACCATGACGTGGGACTACTACCCGGACGGCAAGCTGAAGTCCCGCTCGGACCACGGTGTTCCGGTCGGCGCCGAAGTCGCCCTGGTCGACAACTCCGACACCGGCAACGTCGAGTTGGCCGGCAACTGGGCCACCACCTCGGGCGGTGCCCAGGGGTACGACTACCGCAGCGAGGAGAAGCTCGCGTCGGTCGTCAAGGCCACGACGAGGTACACCTACAACGAGATCGGCGCGCCGGTCACCCGTGAGCACGACCGGCAGAGCTCCGTCTTCGCCTACACCGCTCGCGATCTCGTCGAATCGGTCACCAACACCGAAACCGGCGGCCAGGCCAAGGTCACCCGCTACAGCTACACCGACCGCGGCCAGGTGCGGCAGGAGACCAAGCCCAACGGCAACAAGGTCCTGTACGACTACCACCTCGACGGCGCTCGCCGTCCAGACCGAGCGCAGGGCCGCTACGCCTTCACCGGCGGCAACCCCATCAGCCGCATCGAGATCGACGGGCACGACTGGTTCGACGACTACATGAACGTCATCGACACCACGCAGCCGGCGGCGGACCCCAATGCGCCTCCGCTGCCGTTGCCGCGCGCCGGAGTGCCCTACACCCCCAGCGCGCCGACACCCGCCCCCAGCGTGGAGAACGACAAGCTGAAGCGGATCGTCGACACGATCTACGCCAAGCCCACCGCGCAGGAGGTCCACGGGCGCGGCACGACGGCGGACGCGCTGCGGTACGAGTTGGACTGGGGCCTGAAAGTCGGAGCCCGCAAGGAACGCAGCCACGTCCTGGAAGCGGCGACCCAGTTCGGCTCGCTCGCCCAGTGGCTCGACGACGTGCGGGCCGGGAAGATCACGGCGAGCGAGGCGGACGTCTCGGTGGCCCGCGCCGAAGCCGCGGACCTCTGGGACGCGCTCACCACACCGGACCAGACCGGCATGGTGGTCGACGAGATCAAGGAGGACGAGCGGAAGGACAAGCACTTCCGCAACAACCTGGAAAAGGGCATCTCGAAGGCCGCCGTCGCGGACATCACCGGCGCCCACTTCGGCGCCAGGCCGTACACCGGTCAGCCGTACCTCACCAAGTACCCGCAGTTCGCCGCCGGTTTCGGGAACGCGCTCGGCGTCGTGGGCTTCGGTGTCGCCGCTTACAACAGGGGATGGGAACAGGCGTTCATCGAATCGGTCGACGTCACCGGAGTGGGCGGCCAGTACCTCGAACAGCAGGCCTGC
The DNA here is from genome assembly GCF_037401995.1 of Saccharothrix sp. CCNWYY140. NCBI lineage: Bacteria > Bacillati > Actinomycetota > Actinomycetes > Pseudonocardiales > Pseudonocardiaceae > Saccharothrix > Saccharothrix sp. CCNWYY140. The sequence continues at coordinate 29,276 of NZ_JBBEGC010000012.1, read as the reverse complement.
ATCCAGTACGATCCGATGTGTGGTGAAGCATGAGGACGGCACCGGTGCCCGCTGATCCGGGCGGCGAGTGGAAAGAGGTCCGAATTCCCGGCGGCCCCTCGGTCCCCGTGCGCAAGGGCAGCCCGATCGACGCGGTTTTCGGCGAGGCCGCCCCGAAGAGCAGCCCGCAACGGATGCCGTGGAGCCTCGGCTCCCTGGGCGACCACTTGTGGCTGCGACTGGAGGAAGCACGCCCGCGCCTCGCCGAACTGGTCCACGAGGAACTGGACCGCGCGATCGAGGAACACCGCCCGCTCCGCCCGCTGGACCCGTTCACGATCGCGAGTGACGTGGTCAGGTACGGGCTGCTGGAGCCCGCGTTCGCCCGGTATCCCGAGAGCGCCGAGCAGTTGGCGAGGTACCTCTCGGTGGTCCGCGAGGGCTACACGGAGGACGAGCCGGGCGGGTACATGCGCCACGCACTCGGTTCGTACGTGCTCGATTGGCTAGCGGCACCGCAGTACCTACCGATGGTCGAACAACTGGACCGTGCGCTTCACGACATTTTGATCGCGGAGTTCATGGATTAGTACCGAGAAAGCGAAAGCGGTCGCCTCCACGCCGGCGACCGTTTTCGCTTTTTCGGGCCACACTGCGCATGGCCGCGGCGCTGATCGAGGTCGCCGCCCAGAGCAGTCCCGCGCGGGTGTGGCAGGAGTGCGCGAAGTTGGACAGATTCCGGTGGCGGGGGCGCCGTGCGGTGGTGCTCGGGTAACGCCGGGCTGGGTGGGGCGATCACGAAGGCGTGGGTACCGGTGAGCGGATCGCGTTGGGCTTGGTGCGGGTTCGCCACGGTGGTGGGGTGGTTGGGGCTGGGTTTTTGGTGGCTGCCGACCTTGTGGTGACCTGTGCGCACGTGATCCCGGACCCGGACCTGCCCGTGACGCTGGACTTCCCCCTCCTGCCCGGCCGGCCGGAGGTGGTCGGGGAGGTCGTGCGGTGGGTGGGGGTCGCGGAGGACGGGGGTGGGGACGTCGCCGTTGTGCGGGTCGTTGCGCCGGGGGGTGCGGCGGCTGTGCCGGTGGCGGCTGATGGTGATGTGTGGGGGCATCGGTTGCGGGTGCTCGGGTTTCCCGAGGGGTATGACGACGGGCGGTGGCTCACCGGGACCCTGCTCGGGCGGCAGGGCACCGGGTGGCTTCAGGCCGAGGTCGACGGGGTGGTGCGGCGGGGGTTCAGTGGTGCGCCGGTGTGGGACGACGATGCTGGTGGCGTGGTCGGGATGCTTGTCGCTGGGGCGCCTGACGGGACCGCGTTTCTCATACCGGGCAGCAACCTTGGACCGGAGTGGACGGCGGCACCGCCTGAGCCCTACCGGGGGTTGGCGCCGTTCGAGGAGGCTGACGAAGCGCTGTTCCACGGGCGGGACGCGGACGTCGAGAGGCTGGTCGACCACGTGCGGCACCGGGGGCTCGTGCTGGTAGCCGGGCCGTCGGGCAGCGGCAAGTCCTCGTTGGTGCGGGCCGGGTTGGTGCCCGTGTTGCGGCGGGACGGTGTCGCGGTGTCGGTCGTGCGGCACACGCCGGGTGTGGGGGCGCGGGCCTTGTTCGCCGATCTCGTCGCCGGGCTCGGCGGTGATCGGCGGGCGGTGCGGGAGTCGTTGCGTGACGCCGAGGACATCGCGTTGCTCGCGGCGGACGTGCGGCGTGAGCACGGCCGGGCGCTGCTGGTCGTCGACCAGTTCGAGGAGGTCGTGAGCCAGGACCCCGGGCTCGCGCGGGAACTGCTCGGGCTGCTGCTCGCCGTGCGCGCGGCCGACATCGGCGTGGTGCTGACCGTGCGTTCCGACTCCTTGGACGACCTGGTCACCCCGGAGACGGCAGCGGCGCTGGAACGCGGGTACCTGCTGGTCGCGCCACCCGACGCCGACGGGTTGCGGGCGGCTGTGGTCGAGCCGGCGCGGGCGGTGGGCGGGGTCGCGTTCGAGGAAGGGCTCGTGGACCGGGTGCTCGCCGACGCCGGGGGCGAACCCGGGCGGTTGCCGCTGGTGGAGTTCGCGCTCACCGAGCTGTGGCGGCGGCGGTCCGGCGGTCTGCTCACGCACCGCGCCTACGACGAGATCGGCGCGGTGTCCGGGGCGTTGACCGACTACGCCGACCGCGTGCTGTGGCGGCACGTCGAGGACAAGGACGGCGCCCGCCGGCTGCTGACCCGGCTCGTGCGCGTGCGGGACCTGACCCGGCGGCGGGTCCCGCTCGCCGAGGTCGAGGACCGCGCCCTGCTGGCGGCGCTGGTGCGCACCCGGCTGGTCGTGGTCGACGACGGTGCGGTGGAACTGGCCCACCAGGCGTTGATCGACCGGTGGGACCGCTTGCGGGGCTGGCTGCACGCGGACCGCGAGTTCCTGGCGTGGCGGGAGGAACTGGCCCAGCGGCGGACCCAGTGGGAGGCGTCCGGACGGGACCCCGGGAGCGTGCTCGGCGGAGTGGCGTTGACGCGTGCGCTGGAGTGGCAGGAACGCCGGCCCGCCGAGCTGCCCGCGGTGGACGTCGAGTTCATCGCGAGCGGACGCGGCCGGCGGCGGCGCTCCTCACGGCAACGCGCGCTGGCGCTCGTGGCGGTGCTCGCGCTGGTGGCCTCGGTGGCCGTGCTGGCGGTCAACTGGCAGGACCAGCGCCGGGCCACGGAGGCCGGGAGCCTCGCCGACGAGTCCCGGCGGCTGCTGCCGCTGGACCCGAACGCCGCCGCCCGGACCGCCGTGCGTGCGTGGCGCACCGACCCCGCGAGCCCGCAGGCCCACAGCGCCCTGCTCAACGCGCGGGTCGCCCTCGCGTCGGTCCGGCGGGTGGGTTCGCGGTCCGGCTCCCTGGTGAGCAGCCTGGACGGGTCTGTGGTCGCCTCCCGGGAGCACGACAGCGGCGACGTCGTCGTCCGCGGCCCGGACGGCGAGTGGCGGGTCGCCGCCGGCTCCGGTGGGGCGCTGGCCCTCAGCCCCGACGGCCGGACCCTCGCGACCGCGTCCGGGGGCGAGGTGTCCCTGTGGGACGTCCGAGGGCGTTCCGGTCCGACCAGGTTGACCGGCACCGACCTCACCGAGGTGTGGCAGCTGCGCTTCGGCCCGACCGGCGCCGTGCTGACCGCCACCGCCCAGTCGACGCGCATCGGGGCCGGGTCCGTGCCCGTGGTGTGGGACACGCGGAAGGGTGATCGGCACTGGCAGGGCGAGCCGGAGTACTTCCTGCGGGCCGTCGCCGTGTCGACCACACGCTTGCTCGTGCTGTCGTACGACGACACCTTGACCGAACGGAACCCCGTGACCGGCGAGGTGGTCCGTGAGTTCGAGCGCGGTTCCAAGTTGCTGGGCAACGGTGATGCCGTCGCGCGCTGCGTGGACGGCGTCATCCGGATCGAGTCCCTCGGTGCCCGGGAGATCGGCGCCGGGCGGGACGTGCCGTGCGAAGAGGGCCGGTTCGACCCCGACATCACCGGCGAATTCGTGACCGTCGCGGTGCCCCCCGACCTGGCCGGCACGACCTTGCGAACCCTGCGGTACCTGCACTGGCGCAGCGGCGAGCTCTACACCCTGCGATCGCCGTTCGCGATCCAGGCCGCGGTGCGCACGGCGTCCGGAGCCCTGGAGGCGGTGCTCGCGGCGTCGGACTTCGCCGGAGACCTGCACGCCCGACCCGACCTGCGGATGGGGGACTCCGACCTCCGCGAGCGCGTGTTCGCCCCGGACCACCGCACGTGGGCGGTCGTGAACCGCGGTGAACTGCTGCTGGTCGACGCCGAGGACGGGCACGTGCGGGCGCGCCGGGACCTCCCCCCAGTCGACCCGCCGAGGGGCCTGACCTTCACCCGGGACGGCCGGTGGCTGGTGCTGCGGGGAGAGGGCCGGCTGGTGGTCCACCGGGCGGACGACCTGGCGGTGCACCGGACCGTCGACCTGCCGACCCGCTTCGGCAAGGGCGGCACGTGGGACGTCGTCGCGATCGGCGGGGCCGAGGTCGCGCTGTTCGCCGACGGGCACCTCCGGTCGTGGCGGGTGGACCTCGGGCAGCCGACCGGCGCCGTCCCCGACTTGGCCGCGGAGCCCGACTTCGTCACCCTGGACCCGCGCCCGGGACCGCCCGGCCGCCTGATCCTGACGACGTACGCCGGGTGGCGGGCGGTGGACCTTGCGACTTCGCCGGACCAGTGGCCGCCGAACGACTGGCCACCCGGCGTCCGGCCGCTGCCGCCCGACGCGGTCCTCGTCGACCCGAGCGGTTCCACCGTGGCCATGAGCTTGCAGCACGGCGGTGTCGTCGTGTCCGATGTGGACAGTGGTGCGCAGGTCCGTTACCTCGACGTGGACTACTCCGACCCCGTGGGGTTCCACGGCGACTTGCTCGTGTTGCGCACCAACGCCGAGTACCAGCTGTGGCGGCAAGGGGTGCTGATCGCCGCTGTCCCGGTGCCGAACTCGACCTGGGGCGCCATCGTGTTCGACGGACGGCTGCGCCTGCTCACCTCGACGTCGACGGAGGGTGACGTGGCCGAGGTGTCGGTGGCGCTGGACGCCCGCGCGCTGGCCGGCGAGTTGTGCGGGATCTACGACGGCCTGTGGGGTGAACTCTGCCAGAACTGGTGACCGGGGCGGTGTCAGTCGACGCAGGGCGGCTCGTAGCGGAGGTGGCGCACTGGGGTCACCCGGGGTGAGGACGGTTTCGCCGCTGCGGCCGTCGCCGAGGACGTCGGGGTGCGGCCGGCGAGGTTGGCGATGAAGGACTGAACCCCGGCCGGGTCGGCGGTGGTGGTCCCGTCCGGGGCGGTGCGTGTCGGTGCGGTGAGGAAGTCGACGTTGCCGGCCGCCAGTTCCTGCATCCGGCGGGCGAAGTCGAGCACGTCCCAGTCGGAGTCGATGGCGACCGTCCGCCGCACGGTGTCGGTGAGCCGGGAGACGGACGCCGGGTCGGTCAGCGTCCCGGAGGACAGCACCTTGTCGACCAACCCCGCCATGAACACCTGCTGTCGCACGATGCGGTCGAGCTCGCCGCGCGGCAGGCCCTGCCGCTGACGCACGAACGAGAGCGCGTCGCCTCCAGAGACCGACTGCCGGCCCGCCTTGAAGGCCGCGCCGGAGTCCGTGTCGGTGGTGTCCGCCTTCAGGCACACCTCCACGCCGCCGACCGCCTCGCTGATCAGGAAGAACCCGTAGAGGTTGAGTTCGGCGTACCGGTCGACCCTGACCCCCGTGAGCTGCTGCACGACCTGGACCAGCGCCTTGCGGCCCGCGTCGTCGGACTCGCGCGCCAACCGGCGTTCGTCGGTGATGCCCCGCGCGCGCAGGTCCGCCTCGGCGCGTTGCTTGGCGACCCCGTAGGCGCTGTTGATCGGTCCGTCGCCCGCGTCGGGGATCGGCACGCGGAGGTCGCGCGGGATGGAGACCGCCGCTGCCTTCCCGCCCTTGTCGGGCACCCGGACCAGCACGACCGTGTCGGTGGCGGTGCCGGACTTCTGCTCGGTGCGCAGTTGCTTGAGCACGTCGTCGGGCAGGCTGCGGCCTTCGGTGTCCGTGCGGCTGTCGGTGCCCACCAGCAGGATGTCGGTGGCCCCGTCGGCCGCGTCGGGGCTGCCCGGCACGCCCAGCACCGGTCCGGTCCGCAGGCCGTCGTCGACGTTGCCCAGGACCACCCAGGTGATCCCGGCGGCCACCAGCACCACGGCCGCCGCCAAGGCGACCACGCTGCGGCGGGCGATGCCGAAGAGTCGTCGGGCACGGCGATCGGACGGCTCGTCGGGCTCGGGGTGGACGTGGGTGGTGAGTGCTTCGGCGGGGTCGGAGGGCTCCACGCGGCCCAGGGTGGGTTCTTCGTCGCGCTTGGGGCCGAACCCGAACGACTTCGTCGGACCGGCGGGCTGTTCGGGCGGCACCACCTCGGTGTCGGCCCGGTCCGGTGCCACTTCGGTGTCGGAGTCGGTGGCCGGGTCGGTCGCGGGTTCGGAGTCGGAGGTGGGTTCGGAGGCTGCGGCGGTCGGCGGTGCTTCGGTGTCCGCTTCAGTGGTCGCCGGCTCGGCGGGAGTGGTGTCCGCTGCGGCCAGTGCGTCGCGGAACTCGGCCGCCGAAGCGTGGCGGCGGGAAGGGTCGGCGGACAGCGCTGTGCGCAGCACGGCCATCACGCCGTCGGGGACGCCGACGATGCCGGGTAGCGGCTGGTCGTGCATCCGGATGATCTCGGTCAGGTTCGGTTCGCCTTGCCGCGGGAATCGGGGCGGCCTCCCGGAGAGTAAGGCGTACAGGGTGGCGCCCAGCGCGTAGATGTCGGCCTGCTCGGTGGGCACTTCCTGCCGGAACGCCTCCGGGGCCGCGTAGGCCGGTGTCAACGCGGTCAGGCTCGCCGAGGACTCCCGCCCCGGTTCGGCCAGGGCGGCCAGCCCGAAGTCGGCCAAGCCGTGCACGCCGTAGCGGTTGACCAGGATGTTGGCCGGCTTGATGTCCCGGTGCAGCACGCCGGCGGTGTGGGCGGCGGCCAGCGCGTCGGCGATCTTCACCGCGAGCGCGCACGCCTCGGCCACCGGCAGTGCGCCCGCCTCCCGCAGGCGGTCGAGCAGCGAGCCGCCGGTGCACAGCTCCATCACCAGGTAGGGGCGGCCGTCGGGCAGGACACCGGCGTCGTAGAGGTCCACCACGTTCGGGTGGCCGGACAACCGCCCGGCGGCCCGCGCCTCGCGCAGGAACCGGCGGCGGTCGTTCTCGTCGAGCACGATCCGGCTGTCGATCTTGATGGCGACCTCGCGGTCCACGCTGACCTGCACGGCCCGGTACACGACGGCGAAGCCGCCGCGCCCGACCACATCGACCACCGTGTACCCGGGCACTTGCGACTGCGGCATCACGATGATCGAGCCTAGCGGCGGATCCGAGCCGGGGACGACCGGCGGTCAGGTGGGTTCGATGATGCGGATGTAGCTGCGCATCCTCGGGTCGGTGAAGCGGTACACGCCCCGGGTCAGGTGGCGCAGGATGGTGGGGCCGGTGGGGGAGGAGAGTTTGGCCATGGCTCTGGTCGGGTTGGGGCCGTGGGGCAGGCGGGTGCGGAGTTGGGCGACGGTGAACTCGTCGTCGTCCAGGGAGGCGGCGGCGATCAGGACGTCGCGGAAGGTGGCGCTGGAGGAGCGGATGCTGCGGGCGTACTGGCTTTGCAGCGTGCTTTCCGCGTCGTCGACCGCGGTGGCCAGGGCCGCGGGGAGGGCGTCGAGGGTGATCACGGTGGTGCGCTCGCGGATGGCGCGTTCGGCGCACTTGAGGGCCAGCAGGTGGGTGAAGTGCGGGAAGCCGGCGCTCACGCGGGCGATCTCGGCGATGACGTCCTCCTCGAACCGCAACCGCAGGGCGTCGGCGCCGGCGCGGACGATGGCGCTCAGCTCGTCGGTGGACATGCGGTGGAGCCTGGTCTCGCGTAACGACCGTTGCACCGACTTGTGCCCGTCGGTGAGTTCGGCGGCGGTGTCGGCGATGCCCACCAGGAAGAGCGTGAACGGGGCCGAGGCGTCGCTGAGGTGCTTGATCAGCTCGGCGATCTTGCGCCGGGTCGCCGGGTCCTCCACCACGTCCAGCTCGTCGATCAGCATGAAACCGCCGAGGCCGGCCAGGTGTCGTGCCGCCTCGGCCGCGCCGATCACGCCGTCGGGGCGGTAGGTGGTGGTGCTGCCGCGTTGCCGTTCGCGTTCCAGGCCGACCAGGTCGAAGAGCGTGGCGTCCTGTTTCGTGGTCGTGGTTTCCTGCGCGGTGTACTCGACGCGCTGCACGTCCACCCCGGCCACGGCGAGCGGTTCGCGGAAGATCGACTCGAACGTGTCGGTGTGGTCGCACCGCTTGACGTAGTAGCGCAGCATCGTGGCCTGGTGGGCGGCGAAGGCGGCCACGTTGGCCAGGGAACTCTTGCCCACACCGCGGTCGCCGTAGAGCAGGACGTGCTGTCCGGGGGTGTTCAGGACCTGCACGACCCGGCCGATCTCCGCCCCGCGCCCGGCGAGCATGTACCCGGGCTGGATCGGCTGGTGCGGCGTGAACACCTCGCGGACGCGGGACGCCACCACGTCGGCTTCGGCGATCAGGTCGAACGGGTCGGCGACCAGGCCGCCCGGGTAGCGCGGGCGCAGGCGGCTGCGCCAGCCCTGCTTCGCGGGGTCGGTCATCGCGCGTCCTTGGTCCGGCGCGGGGCGGCGCGGCGGGAGCGGGCCTCGGCGAGCAACCTCTCGTCCAGGGCGAGGTTCTCGGCGACGCGGACCGTGTCGGGGTGGTCCGGGCCGAGCACCCGGCGCAGCCGTTCGACGGTGTCCCGGTCCAGGTCGCGGGCTCGGTCGAGGTCGCCGAGCAGGCGCAGGTCGCCGGCGAGGTTGTTGGCGGCCAGCAGGGTGGCGGGGTCGTCCTTGCCCAGCGTGAAGCGGTAGCGCTGGAAGGTGTACTCGTCGAGGTCGCGCGCGGCGGCCACGTCACCGGACGCGGCTAGCGCTGCGGCCAACGTGCTCGCGGCGTGCAACGTGTCCGGGTGGTCGGCGCCCAGCACGACCTGGATGCGGTCGAATGTCTCCTCGGCGAGGACAAAGGCCGAATTGTGGTCGCCTTGGTCCAGGTAGTCCGCCGCGAGGTCGGTCTTCGCGGTCAGGGTGCGGGGGTGGGAACGGCCGTAGATCCGTTCGGAGGACTCCACCACCCGCCGCCTCAGCGCCGTGGCGCGCTTGTGCTGTCCGACGCCGTGGAGGGTGGTCGCGAGTTCGGCGAGCACGGCGAGCGCAATGGGGTCGTCGTCGCCCGACTGGCCCGTTGTGGTTTCGGCGAGGCGTTCCAACCGGGTGACGGCCTCGTAGTGGTTGCCCGCTTCGCGGAGCGACACGGCCAGCGCGATCTCCGCCGGGACACCGCGGTCGTCCCCGCGGATCACGGCAGGACGCGCCAGGACGTCCAGAGCGACAGCTTGCTCGACGCTGTGCCCGGATCGCTCGACCATGCGGACGTCCCGGAGGATGCGGTCCGACAGGTCGTCCATGCCCACCTCGTCGAGGTAGGAGGAGGCGGCACGCAAGAGCGTCACGACCGGCCGGTGGACCGACCGCAGCCGCTTCACCCGGTCGTGGATGACCAGCGCCGACCTGATCAGTTGGTCCCAGCCGAGCGCGTTTTCCCCCGTGTCGCCCTGGATCTCGCTCAGCAGCACCTCCGCCGCCGCCGAGACCCACGCGTCGGCACCGCCGAAGTTCACGCTCGCCGCACGCAATTCCTCGACCAGGACCGGGTGGAGGGTGACGGTCGCGTCGTCGGAGCGCCCGATGACGCTCAGGGTGCCCAGGCCGGAGAAGTAGAACTGGAACCAGCCGGGGGTCACGCTCGCGCCGCGCAGCGGGGTCACGCGCCTGGGCATGACTTCGAGTTCCCAGTTGAGCAGCGAGATCGGCACGCGCTCACCACCCAGCCACGCGGCCAGCGTCAAGGTGTGGGCCACGCTCTCGGCCCGTCGCCACAGCGTGTTCACCAGCAGACCTGCGGCGGCCTGCCCGACATTGCGCTCTGTGGACAGCGTGTCGAACGGGTCTGTGTTCGCGGAGAAGCGAAGGGTGGTGGCAGTCGCCGACAGTGCGAGCGGCAGTCCCTGGAGGCCCTTGGACAGTCGGCGCGTTTGGGCGGAGGTGAGCTTGTCGGTGTCCCGGAGCAGGCGGGTGGAGTCGGCCTTGGTCAGGCGGGTGACGGGATGGGCGGGGAGGCCGAGGTCGAGGTCGAGGTTCGAGGTGGTGATCAGCACTTCGACGGGGCTGTCGAGGACGTGCCGGGCCAGGTCGGGGTCGTCGAGGTCGTCGAGCACCAGGAGGTAGCGGCCGGTCGGGCGGCGCAGCAGGGAGCGCAGGTCCTCGACCGCCGCCGGGACGTCGTCGTGCGGCGAGCCCAGCGCGCGGGCGAGTTCGGCCAGGGCCAGGGGGATCGCCTCGGGGAGGGAGCACGGGATCCACCACACGACGTCGTAGGCGTCCGAGTGCCGGTGGACGTAGGCCGCCGCGACGGTGGTCTTGCCGATGCCCGGCGGGCCGGTCAGCAGGCGCGGGCTCGGCGAGCGTTCCCGCCAGAGGCGATCGAGGAGGTCTTCCCGGCCCAGCACCGGGTGCGCCGGCTCGGGCGGCAGTCGGCGCAGGACCCGGTGGGCGGTGTCGCCGCGCAACCGGCGGTGGTGGGTCACGATGTCGAGCACCGCGTCGTACAGGTCGTCCGGGGTCGAGACCGTGGGGCGGTCGGCGAGGCGGGCGCGGAAGGGCAGTTGGGTGCCGCTGCGGTCGAGGAACACCCGGGCGGGGCCGACGACGTCCTCGCCCAGCAGGACCTCGACGTGCGGCAGGCCGGCGCGGGTGGCCCGGTCGAGGTCGAGGTCGCCCAGGGGTCGCGAGCCGCTGTCGACGCCCGGGCGGAAGCCGACGACCAGGAGCACCAGGTCCGTGTCGTCGAGGTGCCGCCACCGGTCCGGGCCGGTGCCGGGTTCGACGGGGATCGCGCCGGCCGCCCGGACCGCCTCGGCCGCCGCGCGGGCGAACGGGCGCTCGGCGGGGAACTCGGCGAGTTCCTCCGTGTAGCCGAGGAACACCCGCAGCCGTCTCGGTGCCATGCGGATCATCTTTCCAGGTGGCACCGGGGAAAGCGCTGTTAGACGACCTCGATGTTGGCCATCATGCCCATGTCCTCGTGTTCGGCGTTGTGGCAGTGGAAGAGGTAGCGGCCCCGGTAGGCGTCGAAGCGGGTGATGATCTCGGCCGCTTCGCCGGGGCGCAGGGAGATCGTGTCCTTCAAGCCCGCGTCGTGGGGGAGGGGTGGTCGGCCGCCGCGGGAGAGGATCCGGAAGCCGACCAGGTGCAGGTGGACGGGGTGGTGGACGTCGGCTGCCAGGCGCCACACCTCGGTGTCGCCCAGGTGGGTGGTGACGTCGGTGCGGGCCGGGTCGAAGGGGAGGCCGCCGATCAGCCAGCCGTGGCGGCCGTGGGTGCGGCCGGCGCGGAAGGAGAACTCGCGCACCCGGGTCGCGTCCTCACGCCGCCAGACGGGCAGGTCGGTGGACAGGGTGGTGGGGATGTGGCTGTCGTCGGTGGCTCGGCGGGCGACCCGGAAGGCCATGACGTCGCGGGTGCGGCCGGAGCCCAGGCGGTTGAGCAGGCGGACGCGGGTGCCGATCGGGACCGAGGCGAAGTCGACGACCAGGTCGTAGCGCTCGGCGGGGGCGATGGGGAGGGACTGGTGGGTCACCGGAGTGGTGAGGAGGCCCTGGTCGGCGCCGATCTGGACCAGATCGAGTACGCGGCCGTCGTCGGCGACGGCTTCCAGGTCGTAGTGCCGGGCGTTGGAGGCGTTGAGAACGCGGAGGCGGTAGCGGGCGGCGTCGACCTCGTGCACCGGCCAGGGGGCGCCGTTGACCAGGATGACGTCTCCCAGCACACCGGCGAAGTACGGGTCCTGCACGCCCGGCAGCACCCGCAGGCCGGGGTCCAGGGACGGGTAGGCCAGGCTGCCGTCCTCCGCGAACGCCCGGTCCGCGATCATCAGCGGCAGCTCGCGCGGGCCGGCGGGCAGGCCCAGGGCCTCCTCGGCGTCGTCGCGCACCACGTGCAGCCCGGCCAGGCCGCGCCAGATCGCCGGGGCGGTGAAGTCCATGCGGTGGTCGTGGTACCAGAGCAGCGTCGGGCGCTGGTCGAGCGGGAACGTGTAGTCGCGGGTCAGCTCCGTGACCACGGCGCGCGGGTCGGGCATGGTGTGGCCGCCCTCGTGCCAATCCTTCGGCAGCACCAGGTCGGTCGGGTAGCCGTCGGACTCCGCCGGGGTGCGCCCGCCGTGCAGGTGGACCACAGTCGGCACGGGCAGCGCGTTGCGGTGGGTCACGGTGATCGGGCGGCCCCGGCGGGACTCGATCGTCGGGCCGGGGAAGGTGCCCTCGTACGTCCACAGTGGAGTCTTGATGCCAGGCAGCACCTCGGCGACGACTTCCCGCTGGGTGATCTCGTAGTGGTCGCCGCGCACCGGCCGCAGCACGGGCGGGATCGGCAGCGGCGCCTGGTAGGGCGGCGGCAGGGGCACGGCGCTGCGCAACTCGTCGCCGGTGGTCGGCGGTCGGCGGGACAGGGCGGCGGCGGTGGACAGGCCGGTGACCGCGACCAGCCCGAGCGCGCCGCCGATGCCCAGCACCTGCCGCCGGGTCAGGTGCTCACGCATCGCGCGTCACCCGCCAGGTCGCGATGAATTGCACCACCAGCGCGGCGATGGTGGCCACGCCGAGCGGCACGTGCAGCCACAGCGCTCCGCCCAGGCCCGCGAAGTACTGCACCGTCTCGGCCACGACGACCGCCAGCGTCGCCAGGAACGGCCAGGCCCGCCGCAGCCGCACCCACACCACGGTCGCCACGACGAGTTGCAGGTAGCCCAGCGAGGTCACGACGTCGGCGCCGAGCGCGTGCAGGCGCAGCCCGTCGAACTCCCCGGTCAGGTAGACGCCGGCGAACACCGGTTGGCCCGCGATCGCCACGACGTGCGCGCTGACGACGCCCCGGAAGACCCACTCGGCCGGTCTCGTGGCCATGAAGCACCTCCTTGTTCCGCGGCCACGCTATGACCCGGAGCGTTATCTCGTCTAAGATCAATATCGCTATGGTGTTATGACCGTGGAGGCATGGTGGAGCTGAACTCGCTGCGGCAGTTCCTGGTCGTGGCCCGGCTGGAGCACCTCAGCCGCGCCGCCGACGAGCTGCGCGTCGCCCAGCCGTCGCTGAGCCGCACCATCGCCCGGTTGGAGACCGACCTGGGAGCGCCGCTGTTCGACCGGAGCGGCCGGCTGCGGCTCAACGACACGGGGAAGCTCTTCCGCGACCACGTCGAACGCGCTCTGGGCGAACTGGACGCCGGACGACGGGCCGTCGCGGAGGCCGCCGATGGGGGCGTGGGCAGCGTGCGGCTGGCGTCGGAGACGTTCCTGACCCTCACCGGTCCGCTCGCGGCCTTCAAGCGCGCGCACCCGTCCGTCGAGGTGGCGCTGCACTGGGCTCCGTCCGACGACATGGCCCGCCGGCTGCGCGCCCAGGAGGTGGACCTGTGCGTCGCCTCCCAGCCGGTCCACGCCGAGGGCGTCGAGTCCGCGACCCTGTTCGAGGAGCCGGTGGGGGTGGGGGTGGCGCTGGACCACCCGCTGGCGAGCCGCACGTCCGTGACCGTCGAGGACCTAGCCGACCAGCCTTTCGTCACGGCTCGCGAGGGCCACTGGATCCGCCGCCTGCTGGACCGCCTCTTCGCCGCCCGAGGCCTCACACCCAAGGTCGTGTGCGAGACCGACGAACCCGCCGCCATCGCAGAGTTGATCAGCGCGGGCCTGGGCGTCGGCCTCGTCCCGGGCTTCGCCCGCCACAGCCTGGCCCGCCCGCCGGGCATGTGGATCGCCGTCGACAGCCCCGACTGCCGGCGCACCGTGACCCTGTACTGGGGCACGGACACCCACCTGTCCACCGCCGCCCGCCTGATGCGCACGACGATCAGCGAGTGGGACTGGTCCGTCACATTTCGGGGCGCTGCGTTGTCTTAACGGTGGAACCAACCGGAAGGGGATCGGTCGTGGCGAACTCGGGCGAGGCCGGGATCAGGGAGCGGATCGGCGCGATCGCGCAGGGCATCCGGGACAAGGACCTGGAGGGCTTGGCACGGCTCTACGCGCCGGATGTGGTGTCGTTCGACATCGACCCGCCGTTGCAGCACGTCGGGGTCGAGGCGAAGCTGGAGAACTGGGCGAGGGTCTTCACGTTCTTCGCGGAGCCCACCTACGAGGTGCGCGACCTGACCGTGGTGGTGGGCGGCGAGGTGGCCTACGCGCACTTCTTCGGACGACTCAGCGGAACCCTGGCAAGCGGCGCGACGACCACCGGCATGTGGGTCCGCGGCACCTTGTGCTTCCGCGAGGTCGAGGGCACCTGGCTCATCGCACACGACCAGGTCTCAGTCCCCCTGGACATCGCGACCGGCCGGGGCGTGACCGACCTGGAACCCTGAGGGCGGCACATCGCTGCGCCGGCCGCACGCCCGGCTTTGTCGGTACCCCGTGAGACGATCGCATCGGGGGCCGGAGGCTGGCGGCGGCGCGACGGATGGGTTGGGTGCGGCCGGCTGGTTGTGGCGGCGGGCGGCAGGGGACAGGCGCACCGGATGGGATCGAGGTGCGTGGCGGGCGGGGTGGTCGGGCCTGCGTCGGGTCGCGGCGGGACCCCCGGTCGAGTGGTTTCGCGGCACGTCGGGGGGCCGATCGCAAGATCGAAGCGCACGCTGGTGTCTGCTGTGGACGGTCGACATCGGGGTGGGGGTGCGGGTGGGTACTTCGCAGGAGCGGCGGGACCAGCGGCGGGCGGCGGTGCGGCGGACCGGGCCTCCGCCTCGGCGGCGGCCCCGGTTCCTCACGGTGGGGCGTGCGGTGTTGTTCGGGGCGATCGCCCTGTTGGTCGGCGGTGTGGTGAAGCTGCTGGTGCCCTCGATGACACCGCTGCTCAGCGCCGGGCTGGCGATCGGGCTCGGCGCCGTGCCGCTGATCGTCGACCTGTTGCGGGAGCTGCCCGAGCGGCGGGCCAAGGGGTCCACGATGGGGCCGTTCGCGGCGGCGGCGTTCGTGTTGCTGGTGGTCGGCGGGGGCACGGCCTACGCGTTGTCCTGGACGATCGACCGGATCACCGGCGGCGAGACCGTGCGCGCCCAGCGGCTGGCCGCGCCCGTCGAGGGGACGCTCGGGCCGCTGGCGATCAAGGTTCACAAGGTCGAGGTGACCGACAACTTCACCAAGGTCACCTTCACCGCCGTCAACCGCAGCACCCTGTCCGCCAAGGTCAGCGTCGTCGACTCCTGCCGCCTGGGCGCCGAGGGCGCCGAGTTCCGCCTCGACGGCCTCTTCGACGTCCTGCGCGAGCCCTTCTTCCTCGACGTCCCCGGCGGCGGCACGCCCGTCACCCAGACCTTCTCCTTCCCCGGCACACCCGAACCCGGCCGGACCAAGATCGCCATGACCTGCGGCTCCGTCTCCTGGAGCGGCTCGGACCCGAAGTGGTCCAACCGCGAGTTCGTGGGACGCCCGCTGCGCATCGGGGACGTCGAACTCGCGCCCGCGGGCTGATGTGGAACCTTCGGCCCCTGTGCGGTGTAGAGGGGGCATGACGGCAACCGCCACGGACGAGGCAGGGCTGGTGGCCCGCGCCCGGGACGGCGACCAGACCGCGTTCGCCGACCTGGTGCGGGCGCACCACTCGGCCGCGCACCGCGTCGCCGTGCTGCTGGGCGCGGGCGCGGAGGCCGACGACGTCGTGCAGGACGCCTTCGTCCGCGCGCACGCCGGCCTGTCCGGCTTCAAGGCGGACGCGGCGTTCCGGCCCTGGCTGCTGCGGATCGTCGCGAACCTGGTCCGCAACCTGCACCGCTCGCGCGGCCGGCGGCGGGACGTGCTGGCCCGGTTCGTCGCCCACGGCCCGCCCGCCGACGAGCCCGAACAGCCCGAAGCGCTGGTGCTGGCCGACGAGCGCCAACGCGCGCTGTGGTCGGCGCTGTGGCTGTTACCCGACACGTACCGGCAGGTGTTGGGCTGCCGGTACGTGCTGGACCTGTCGGAGGAGGAGACGGCCCACGTGCTGGCGTGGCCCAAGGGCACCGTGAAGTCGCGGGCCGCACGGGCGCTCAAGCGGTTGCGGGCACAGCTGGAAGACGAGGTGGACCGTGGCTGAGCGGCTGGAGGACGAGCTGCGCGCCCTCGGGCGCGAGTGGGAACGGGAACCCGACGACGCCACCGTCGCGGCCATCACCCAAGCGGCCACCAAAAGGCGCGGGATCGGCGACATCAGCGTGCTGGCCGCGGCGGCAGCCCTGCTGACGGCGGTGTCCGTGGCGGGTGTCGTGGTGCCGTGGGTGGCCGCCCGCGACGCGGTACCGGTCGCCACAACAGCCCCGACCGCCCCGACGACCGCGGTGACCGGGAACCGGTGGCGGTCGACCTACTGCGGGGAACTGGGCACGGAGCCCCTCCTGGCCACCTCGGACGCGATCTTCGAGATCACCGGCTGGCGCCCGCCGGGCTTGGGCACGCCCTGGGGCAACCCCCTGGAACTGCGGATCACCGAACCGGGCGACGAGCACGGGATCACCCTGGTGACCTACCGGGTCGACGGCCGCCCGCTCACCCTGGAGCGCTACCCGCTCGGCACGACCTTCCCGCCACCCGAGCGCGGGCAGACGACGGAGGTGCCGCTCGACGGCGTGACCGCGCTGCTGGTCCAAGCCCCGTCGCTGACCGGGTACGCGGTGGAGTTCCGCCGGGGCGAGACCCTGCACGGCCGGTGGGACTGCTCGGCGCCGCGCCTGATGTGGGTCAAGGGCGGCGAGGCGTTCGCGCTCACCGGCCGGGTGCCGCTGGAGGACATGGTGGCGCTGGCGAAGACCATCTGAATCGGGGGTGGTGGTCCCGCGGTGGGCGGACGCCGTTGTCCACCCACCGCGGGACCGGCTCACGCGATCGGCCGGTCGGTCGGCTCGATCGGTCGGGGCAGCACCTGCCGCCCGGTGAGGAACGCGTCCACCCCCGCGGCGGCCGAACGGCCCTCCGCGATGGCCCACACGATCAGCGACTGGCCGCGGCCCATGTCGCCGGCGACGAACACGCCGTCCACGGACGTCTTGAAGGCGTCATCGCGCACCACGTTGCCGCGCGCGTCCAACTCGACGCCCAACTGCTCCAGCAGCCCGGCCTTCTCCGGCCCGAGGAAACCCATCGCCAGGGTCACCAGCTGGGCCGGGATCTCCCGCTCGGTGCCCGGCACCGGCTGGAACTTCGAGTCCACCTCGACCAGCTTCAACGCCCGCACCGCGCCGTCGGCGTCGCCCAGGAACTCGACCGTGGACACCGAGTACACCCGCTCGCCGCCCTCCTCGTGCGCGGAGGTCACCCGGTAGAGCATCGGGTAGGTCGGCCACGGGTGCGCCTCGGACCGCGTCTCGGCGGGCCGGGGCATGATCTCCAGCTGCGTCACCGACGCCGCGCCCTGCCGGTGGGCGGTGCCGACGCAGTCCGCGCCGGTGTCACCGCCGCCGATGACCACGACGTGCTTGCCGGCCGCCGAGATCGGCGAGTCCGGCAGCTCGCCGCGCGCGACCCGGTTGGCCCACGGCAGGTACTCCATCGCCTGGTACACCCCGGACAGCTCGCGGCCGGGCACCGGCAGGTCCCGCCACGCCGTCGCGCCACCGGCCAGCACCACCGCGTCGTACGAGCGCCGCAGCTCCTCCACCGTCACGTCCACGCCGACGTTGACGTTGGTCCGGAACTCGGTGCCCTCGGCCCGCATCTGGTCCAACCGGCGGTCCAGCCGCCACTTCTCCATCTTGAACTCGGGGATGCCGTAGCGCAGCAGCCCGCCGATGGCGTCCGCCCGCTCCAGGACCACCACGTCGTGGCCCACGCGGGTCAGCTGCTGCGCGGCGGCCAGGCCCGCGGGCCCCGAACCCACCACGGCGACCTTGAAGCCGGTGCGGGTCCGGGGCTCCTGGGGCGTGACCCACCCCTCGTCGAAGGCGCGGTCGACGATCGAGATCTCGACCCGCTTGATCGTGACGGGATCGCCGTTGA
The DNA here is from genome assembly GCF_037401995.1 of Saccharothrix sp. CCNWYY140. Taxonomy (NCBI): domain Bacteria; kingdom Bacillati; phylum Actinomycetota; class Actinomycetes; order Pseudonocardiales; family Pseudonocardiaceae; genus Saccharothrix; species Saccharothrix sp. CCNWYY140. The sequence goes on along the minus strand of NZ_JBBEGC010000012.1, from coordinate 11,655 downwards.
TCCCGACCACGCACGCGGCCTCGCAGGGGGCGGGGCACAACGTCCCGGTGAACTCCGGGAAGTTGTTGGTGGCGTGCAGCCGCTCGATGGCGTCACGCCAGTCCTGCTGCCACACCAGGCTGTTCCACTCCGGGATCAGGTTGCCCAGCGGGCAGCCCTGGTGGCAGAACGCGATGCCGCAGTCCATGCAGCGGCCGGCCTGCTTCTCCAGCTTGGGCCGCTCGAACTCCTCGTAGACCTCGCGCCAGTCGCGCAGCCGCAGGAACACCGGCCGGCTGCGCGGGGTCTCGCGTTCGGTGGTCAGAAAACCGCGCGGGTCAGCCATGTGCGGCCTCCATGATCGCCTCGTTCACGTCGCGGCCCTCCTGCTCCGCGCGCGCCCGCGCGGCCAGCACCCGCTTGTAGTCCTTGGGCATGACCTTGGTGAACCGGTCGACGGCGAGGTCCCAGTCCGCCAGCAGGCCGTGCGCCACCGCGGAGTCGGTCTCCGCGTAGTGCTTCTCCACCACCGTCCGCAGGAACTCGCGGTCGGTGTCGTCCAGCGGGTCCAGGTCCACCATCTCCTGGTTGACCCGCTGCTCCTTCGCGTCCAGCACGTAGGCCACGCCGCCGGACATGCCCGCCGCGAAGTTGCGCCCGGTCGTCCCGAGCACGACCACCCGGCCGCCGGTCATGTACTCGCAGCCGTGGTCGCCCACGCCCTCGACCACGGCCAGCGCGCCGGAGTTGCGCACGCAGAACCGTTCGCCGACCTTGCCGCGCAGGAAGATCTCGCCGCTGGTGGCGCCGTAGCCGATGACGTTGCCCGCGATGATGTGCTGCTCGGCGGAGAACTGCGCGTCCGCCACCGGCCGCACGGTGATCCGCCCGCCGGACAGGCCCTTGGCGACGTAGTCGTTGGCGTCGCCGATGAGCCGCAACGTGATGCCGCGCGGCAGGAACGCGCCGAACGACTGCCCGGCGGTGCCGGTGAAGGTGATGTCGATGGTGTCGTCGGGCAGGCCTTCGCCGCCCCACCGCTTGGTGACCTCGGAGCCCAGCATGGTGCCGACCGTGCGGTTGACGTTGCGAACCGGCAGTTCCAGCCGCACCCGGTCACCGGAGGAGAGCGCGCCCTCGGCGAGCTGGATCAGCGTGTTGTCCAACGCCTTCTCCAGCCCGTGGTCCTGCGCCACGACCTGGTGGCGCGAGGCGCGGGCGGGCAGCTCGGGCACGTGGAAGATCGGCGACAGGTCCAGCCCGGCGGCCTTCCAGTGGTCCACGGCCTTGCGGGTGTCCAGCAGCTCGGCGTGGCCCACGGCCTCCTCCAGCGACCGGAAACCCAGCTGCGCCAGCAGTTCCCGCACTTCCTGGGCCACGAACTCGAAGAAGTTGACCACGTGCTCGGCTTTGCCCGCGAACTTCGCGCGCAGCGCCGGGTTCTGCGTGGCCACGCCCACCGGGCAGGTGTCGAGGTGGCAGACCCGCATCATGATGCAGCCCGACACGACCAGGGGAGCGGTGGCGAAACCGAATTCCTCCGCGCCCAGCAGGGCCGCGATGACGACGTCCCGGCCGGTCTTGAGCTGGCCGTCGGTCTGCACCACGATCCGGTCGCGCAACCGGTTGGCCAGCAGCGTCTGCTGCGTCTCGGCCAGGCCCAGCTCCCACGGACCACCGGCGTGCTTGATCGACGACAGCGGGGACGCGCCCGTGCCGCCGTCGTGGCCGGAGATGAGCACGACGTCCGCGTGCGCCTTGGACACGCCCGCCGCGACCGTGCCGACACCGACCTCGGACACCAGCTTCACGTGGATGCGGGCCGCCGGGTTGGCGTTCTTCAGGTCGTGGATGAGCTGGGCGAGGTCCTCGATCGAGTAGATGTCGTGGTGCGGCGGCGGCGAGATCAGGCCGACGCCGGGCGTGGAGTGCCGGGTGCGGGCGATCCACGGGTACACCTTCGCGCCGGGCAGCTGACCGCCCTCGCCGGGCTTCGCGCCCTGCGCCATCTTGATCTGGATGTCCTCGGCGTTGACCAGGTACTCGCTGGTGACGCCGAACCGGCCGGAAGCGACCTGCTTGATCGCCGAACGGCGGATCGGGTCGTAGAGCCGCTCCGGGTCCTCGCCGCCCTCGCCGGTGTTGGACTTCGCGCCCAACCGGTTCATCGCGATGGCCAGGGTCTCGTGCATCTCCTGCGAGATCGAGCCGTAGGAGATGGCGCCGGTGGCGAACCTCTTGACGATGGAGGAGACCGGCTCGACCTCGTCGATCGGCACCGGGGGCCGGACGTCCTTGAACTCGAACAGGCCGCGCAGGGTCATCAGCCGCTTGGACTGGTCGTCCACGGCCTTCGTGTACTCCTTGAAGATGTCGTAGCGACCGGTCTTCGTGGAGTGCTGGAGCTTGAACACCGTCTGCGGGTTGAACAGGTGCGCCTCGCCCTCGCGGCGCCACTGGTACTCGCCGCCGACCTCCAGCTCCCGGTGGTGGGCGCGGACGCCGTCGGGCGGGAACGCGAGCCGGTGCCGCCGGGCGACCTCCTCGGCGATCACGTCGAACCCGATGCCGCCCAGGCGGGACGTGGTGCCGGTGAAGCAGGAGTCCACGACCTCCGCGCCCAGGCCGATGGCCTCGAAGATCTGCGCGCCGGTGTAGGAGGCGACGGTCGAGACGCCCATCTTGGACATCGTCTTGCGGACGCCCTTGCCCAGCGCCTTGATCAGGTTGCGGGTGGCGGTCTTCGGGTCGAGGTCGCGCATCTCCTCGACCGACGCCATCGCCAGGTACGGGTTGACCGCCTTGGCGCCGTAGCCGATGAGCAGCGCGATGTGGTGCACCTCGCGGGCGTCGCCGGACTCCACGATGAGGTCCACCTGGGTCCGGGTCTTCTCCCGCACCAGGTGGTGGTGCACCGCGCCGGTCAGCAGCAGCGACGGGATCGGCGCGTGGTCCTCGTCGACCCCGCGGTCGGACAGCACGACCAGCCGGGCGCCGTCACGGATCGCCGCCGACACCTCGACCTTGATCTCCGCCAGCCGGCCGACGAGCGCGTCGCCGCCGCCCTTGACGTCGTAGGTGCCGTGCACGGTGTGGGTGCGGAACTCCGGCAGGGTGCCGTCGTCGTCGACGTGCACCAGCTTGGCCAGCTCGTCGTTGTCCAGCACCGGGAAGGGCAGCGAGATGCGGCGACAGCTGCTCGCGTCGGCCTGGAGCAGGTTGGGTTCCGCGCCCAGGGTCGCGTGCAGCGAGGTGACCAGCTCCTCGCGGATCGCGTCCAGCGGCGGGTTCGTGACCTGCGCGAACAGCTGGGTGAAGTAGTCGAACAGCTGCCGGGGGCGGTTGGACAGCGGCGCGAACGGGGCGTCGTTGCCCATCGAGCCGATCGGCTCCGCGCCGGACTTGGCCATCGGCCGCAGCAGCAGCGTGAGTTCCTCGTCGGTGTAGCCGAAGACCTGCTGACGGCGCACGAGGGACGCGTGCGTCGGCACTTCGCGCTCGCGCGCGGGCAGTTCGGTCAGGTGCAGGATCCCGTCGGAGACCCACTCCTGGTACGGGTGCTCGGCGGCCAGCTCGCCCTTGATCTCCTCGTCGTCGATGATCCGGCCCTGCGCGGTGTCGACGAGGAACATGCGGCCGGGTTCGAGGCGGCCCTTGCGGACGATCGTGGTCGGGTCGAGGTCCAGCACGCCGGCCTCGGAGCCCAGCACGACCAGGCCGTCCTCGGTGACCCAGTAGCGGGCGGGGCGCAGGCCGTTGCGGTCCAGCACCGCGCCGATCAGGGTGCCGTCGGTGAACGCGACCAGCGCCGGGCCGTCCCAGGGCTCCATGAGGGTGGAGTGGAACTCGTAGAACGCGCGCCGCTGCGGGTCCATCTCGGTGTGGTTCTCCCACGCCTCGGGGATCATCATCAGCACGGCGTGGGGGAGGGACCGGCCGCCCAGGTGCAGCAGTTCGAGGACCTCGTCGAAGGTCGCCGAGTCGCTGGCGTCGCGGGTGATGACCGGGAAGATCCGCTCCAGGTCGCCCGGGATGAGGTCGGTGGCGAGCATCGACTCGCGCGCGTCCATCCAGTTGCGGTTGCCGCGCAGCGTGTTGATCTCGCCGTTGTGGGCCACGTACCGGTACGGGTGGGCCAGCGGCCACGACGGGAACGTGTTGGTGGAGAACCGGGAGTGCACCAGGCCGATCGAGCTGGTGACCCGCTCGTCGATCAGGTCGGGGAAGAACTTCTCGACCTGCGGCTCGGTGAGCATGCCCTTGTAGACGATGGTGCGGCCCGACAGGCTCGGGAAGTAGACGCCGGTGGCGTGCTCGGCGCGCTTGCGCACGACGAACGCCAGGCGCTCCAGCTCCATGCCGTCCTCACCGCCCAGGAACAGCTGGCGGAACCGGGGCATGGTGGTCCTGGCCGTGGGACCGACGTGGTCGGTGTCCACGGGCAGGTCGCGCCAGCCCAGGACGGTCGCGCCCTCTTCGTCGGCGATGCGCTCGATCTCCGCCCGCACGTCATCGTCGTCGTGCGGCAGGAAGGCGGTGCCGACCGCGTAGGCGCCTGGTTCGGGCAGGTCGAAGTCGACGACCTCGCGGAAGAACGCGTCGGGCACCTGGATCAGGATGCCCGCGCCGTCGCCGGTCTCCGGCTCCGCGCCCCGCGCGCCCCGGTGCTCCAGGTTGCGCAACGCGACCAGCGCCTGGGCGACGATCGCGTGGTTTCTCCGACCTGCGAGGTCGGCGACGAACGCGACACCGCAGGCGTCGTGCTCGAACTGCGGGTCGTAAAGACCGAGCTGTGGCTGGTGGTGGTGGGTCACAACGGGCCCTCCCGTGGCATCGCCTGTCTTGGCTGTTTTCGGGCAAACAGACATGGCCGGGCTGCTCTTCGCGCGCTTCGTCGACGCGCGGCGGCTCGGCCTCGCAGGACTGCTGGCTTGGGGTCCACGCCGGGGGAGATGGGGGCGTGGGGCCGCACTCCGTTGTGCGGGAAACTGCACTTCCTTGTGCGCGTGCCGCGCGGCCGGATCGGGCCGCTTGTCACGCGGGGCGGTGCACCGGGGTTGCCGGGGTCTTGTGACGATAGTGTGAATTTGCGGTTATGGCTCTAGTCCGACAGGGCGTCGTGGTGAATCCCACGCCCAGTTGACATCATTCCTACCAACAGGTTACGCCCAGTCGGACTAGCTTCTCGACCTCTTCAGCCTCTTCAGCGCCGACTAAAACTGCTCGGGGATGCGCTGGGCCACTCTCCCGCACCCGGCGGCGGCCAAGACGGACAAGCCGGCCAAACCGCCCTGCCACACCTGCGCCTCACTCAGCGCGACGATCCCGTTCACGCCCGCCACCAGGATGAAGAGCAGGGCGAGCATCATCCAGAGCCGCCGTTCGGCACGCGCGCTGCGCGGGACGAGGAGAGCTGTCGGGGGATGGGTCACTGGTGGCACCTCCGCTCTTGGTCTTGACGCACCCAACGGCGCCAAGCCAGCGGCGGTTACCCGCTTCCTGCGGTCTTCACACCTTCGAGGGACAACTTTTTTCACGACCCACTACGGGTGTGCGCACTGCGTGACCGCCGTCACAAACCGTCGCGGCCCGGCTGACGGAACCCGCCGGGTGCCGGTCGCGGCTACGAAACCCGGAGCAGGTAGTTGCCGCTCCGGCTGCCGTCGTGGTTGCCGTCGGCTGGGCAGCGCGTGGCGGCGAGGCCGTTGCCCGCGAAGAACAGGCAGTTGCACCGGTGGCAGAAGTGCCAGCGGTCCTGGCCGCCCGGCCCGTTGTTGTTGGTGACGTCCTCCAACCGGAACGAGTCCAACAGGAGGTCCGGCACGGGTTGTCCCGGACTGTGCCACCCCGGGAAGAGCGGGCACACGCCTTGGCCGCGTTCGCCGCGCCCGAGGTACCAGACGGCCTTGCAGAACCGGCACCAGTGCCAACCCGGCTGCCCGGCTCCGGGTTCCGTCGCACGGCGGATGGTGTAGACGCCGCTCCCGCTCGAGTAGTGGTTGTGGTCCCACAAGTGGAAGACGGGACAGTGGCCCTGGTTGTCGCCCTCGATGAACCACATCCCCTGGCAGCGGGAGCACCACCGGAACGCACTCGACGCCGCCGCCGCGCCGGTCGCCGCCGCGGCCAGTCCGGCCGCCGAGACCAGCAGGACCGCCGCGCCACGGCCTGCGTCGCGGAGCATTCGGCGTCTGGTCGGCTGGTCGGGCATCGGTGGCTCCTCCCCGCGCTGGTTCGACCCCTGCGACGCTAGGTGCGGGACGGGAGGACCGCACCGCGGTTCGGCGGCTCCGGGGTCAGCCCACGGTGACGCCGAACAGCAGGCCCACGTAGTACGTGACCAGCATGGTCAGCGAGCCCACCACGACGTTCCGCCGCACCGCCCGCCACACCGGGCTTGCGCCCAGCCGCGCGCTGATCACCCCGGTCAGCACCAACCCCGCCAGCACCGCCACCGCGCACGTCCACACCCGCCACGACAGCGGCGGCAGGACGATCGCCACCAGCGGGATCAGAGCACCCACCGCGAACGACACCAGGGACGCCCACGCGGCCTGCCACGGGCTGGTCAGGTTGTCCGGGTCGATCTGGAGTTCGGCCTCGGCGTGTGCCCGTAGCGCATCCTGTTCGGTCAGCTCCCGGGCGACCTGGGCGGCCAAGTCCGGGGACAGGCCCTTGTCCTCGTAGATGTCGGCGAGTTCGCGTTCCTCCTCCTCCGGCATCTCGCGCAACTCCCGCGCCTCCAAGCGCAGGGCCGCTCGCTCGGTGTCGCGTTGGGTGCTGACCGAGACGTACTCGCCGCCGGCCATCGACAGCGCGCCGGCTACCAACCCGGCCACGCCGGCGGCCAAGACCGTTGTGCGGTCCGCAGTGGCGCCGGCGACGCCTACCACTAGGCCCGCCGTGGACACGATGCCGTCGTTCGCGCCCAACACCCCTGCGCGCAACCAGTTCAGGCGTTCGGCCAGGTCGTCGTGGTGGGCTTCGCCGGAGTGGGTCATGGCGTGATCGAACCACCTCGCGGGCGGTTGCGCCTTTGAACTGGCGCGGTTCTACCAACGGCTCCACGCCTGCGAGCCGACGTCACCCTGGCCGTCTGAACGAGCCGAACAAGCCTCGGCTCACCAGCCGAAGTTCTGCGTCCAATAGATGCCGTAGGAACCGCCGCGGGCCATGCCGACGCCCAGTGTCTTCAGCTTGCAGTTGAGGATGTTCGCCCGGTGGCCCGGCGATTCCATCCACCCCTTCACCACGGCCTCCGGCGTGCGTTGCCCGGCCGCGATGTTCTCCGCCCCGGGCGACGGGTAGCCGGCGGCCTTGATGCGGTCGGCGAAGGTGCGGCCGTCCTGGGAGGTGTGGCTGAAGTAGTTGTTGGCCGCCATGTCCGCGCTGTGGCCGCGGGCGGCCTTGTCGAGGCGTTCGTCGATGCCCAGGGCCGGGCAGCCGTGGGCCGCGCGCTCGGCGTTGGTCAGGTTGAACACCTTCGCCTCGGCCAGTTCCACCTCGGTCTTGGCGGGCGCGATGGGCGGCGCGGGCGGCGTGGGTTCCAGGGTCGGCTCGACGGTCGTCGTGGTGGGCGGCGCGGGTGGGGTGGTGGTGGTCTCGGTGGTGGTCGTGGTGGTGGCGGACGTGGTGGACGGCGAGGGGGACGTCACCGGGGTGCCGGTCTGGGACGTCGTGCGGACCGTCGTCGTGGCCGTGGCGGTCACCAGGCCGATCTCCTCGGGGTCGTCGCACCCCGCCAGCGCCAGGCCGGCCAGTGCGACGACGACGGGCAGTGCACGCTTCGTGCGGAACACGCGGAAAACCTCATCTGCATTCGACGGCTTTCGGGTGCGGCGACCGCCGAGCGCCTTTGTGCAGGGTAAGGCGCTGCGGTCGCCGCACCGGACGCGGAATGGGGCAACCGGGCAAGAGGGAGAGCGCTGCGGTCGACCTCGATTCCGAAAATGACCTTGTCAGCCATTTTCGGAAATGTCAACACACGAATTATTTAAGGAACATTTAAAGGTGCCATCAGGTGCCGCAAAGAAAGCGCCGGCTAGCCTTGGCGCTCCGGCAGCCGGGTCAGCCGCAACTGGACCCGGGTGCCCCCGAGCGGCCCGCGGTCCACGACCAGCGAGCCTCCGGTGGACTCGGCCGCGCGGCGGGCGATGTCGAGTCCGAGACCGGTGGAGCCGGCGCTGCTGCTTCCACGGCGCAGCGCCGTCTCCAGGTCCTCGATGCCCGGCCCCGCGTCCTCGATGACGATCACCACCTGCTCGGGCCGGTGGAACAGCGCCACCACGAACCCGGTGCCCTCCGGCGTGTGCCGGAAGATGTTGCCCAGCACCACGTCCATCGCCGCCGCGAGGTCGCTGCGGGTCAGCGGCACGTACGCGCGCCGCTCGGTGCCGCGCAGGTTCCACAGCCGCTGCTGGTCGTCGGCCAGCGCCGACCAGAACACCAGCCGGTCGTGCACGACCTGCGCCGCGTCGCACCGCCCGCCCGCCGGGTCGTCCAACTCCTTGCGGGCGGCCCGGATCAGCTCGTTGACCTCGCGTTCCAGCGCGTGCACGGCCTGCCGCACCCGGTTGGCGCCGGGGTCGGCGCCCAGCGTCTCGGAGTCCAGCCGCAACGCGGTCAACGGCGTGCGCAGCCGGTGCGACAGGTCGGCCAGGATCTCCCGCTCGTTGGCCATCAGCTGCCCGATCCGGTCGGCCATCCGGTTGAACGCGCCGCCCGCGTCCACCAGCTCCGGCGGACCGGTCGGCGTCACGCGCGCGGCCAGGTCGCCCTGCTCCATCCGCCGCGCGCCGTCGGCCAACGCCCGCGACGCCCGCACCACCCGCGCCCCCAACCGGTCCGCGACCAGCACCGACGCCAACACCAGCGACACCGCCACCCCGGACAGCGCGAGCCACGCCGACGTGACACCCCGGGACAGCTCCGCGGAGGGCACGAACGCCTCCACCACCGCGACCCGGTCCTCGCCGAGCACGACCGGCTGGAGGTGCACCCACCCGTCGGGCACGGGTCCGCTGGAGGACAACCCCTCCTCGCGCGCCGACCGCAACTGCTCGTCGGTCGCCTTCACCGCGCCGACCACTTGGCCACCGGGCAGGTGCACGGCCACACGCCCGGAGATCGACGCCAGCGCCTGCTGCACCGCCGCCGGGTCCACGGTGATCACCAGCACCGGCGTCAGCGCGCCCGCCTGCCGTTCGGCGTCGGCCACCGCCCGGTCCTCGGCCAGCTGCCGCACCACCAGGGCCAGCGGGATCAGGAACGCCAGCGCCACCATCGACGTGACCGCGAGCGAGACCAGCGCGAGGGACTTGCGCACGTCACTCCGCCGCCGTGAGCTTGAACCCGACCCCGCGCACGGTGTGCAGGTAGCGCGGCTGGGCGGCCCGTTCCCCGAGCTTGCGGCGCAGCCACGACAGGTGCACGTCCAGCGTCTGGTCGTCGTGTCGGCCGGGCAGGTTCCACAGGTTGGCCAGCAGCTCCCCGCGCGGCACCACCTTGCCCTCGCGCGCCGCCAGGTAGGCCAGCAGGTCGAACTCCTTGCGGGTCAGGTTCAGCTCCCGCGCGCCCAGCCGCGCCTCGCGGCGGTCCAGGTCGATGGTCAGCTGCCCGATCCGGATCGGCTCGGGCTTGTCGTCCTTGCGCGCTCGGCGCAGCACCGCCGACAGCCGCGCGGCGAGGTGCTCGCTGGAGAACGGCTTGACCAGGTAGTCGTCCGCGCCCGCGTTGAGCAGCCGCACGATCTCGGCCTCGTCGTCGCGGGCGGTGGCCACGATCACCGGCACGTCGCACACGCCGCGCATCATCCGCAACGCGTCCGCGCCGTCCATGTCCGGCAACCCCAGGTCCAGCACGACCAGGTCGAACGACGCGCCCGCGATCTCGCGCAGCGCCTCCAGCGCCGTGCCCACCGGCAGCACCGCGTGCCCGAGCCCGGTCAACGCGCGCGACACCGCCGACCGCACCACCGGGTCGTCCTCGACGAGCAGCACCGAGACCATGCCGGGCACCGTAACGCCCCTGTTCCGCGCCACCGGACCGCGGGTACGGCACCACGGAGTGCTTGCCCGACCGAACCCGCGTAGAGGTCGAAAGGCACCGCATCCACCCTGGGGGCCGCCATGACCGTTCTCGCCGCCACACCTCTCGCCGCCGCGCCGCCCACGCCGATCGGCGCGCACCAGATGCTCGTGTTCCTGCTCCAGCTCGCCGTCCTGCTGGGCGCGGCGATGGCGCTGGGCAAGCTCGCGGCCCGGTTCGCGTGGCCCGAGGTGGTCGGTGAGCTGACCGCCGGCGTGGTGCTCGGCCCGTCACTGCTGGCGCACGTGTGGCCCGGTCTGTCCGGGTGGCTGTTCCCGACCGCCGGCACCCAGATCCACCTGCTCGACGCGGTCGGCCAGTTCGGGGTGCTGATGCTGGTCGGGTTCACCGGCATGCACATCGACCTGCCGATGGTCCGGCGACGCGGCACCACCGCGCTGTGGGTGTCGTCGGGCGGCCTGCTGATCCCGTTGGCGGTGGGTGTCGGGGTCGGGTTCCTGCTGCCCGTGTCGCTGCTGTCCGGCGGGTCCGAGACGCTGGTGTTCGCGCTGTTCCTGGGGGTGGCGATGTGCGTGTCGGCCATCCCGGTGATCGCGAAGACCCTGGTGGAGCTGAACCTGCTGCACCGCGACATCGGCCAGCTGACCATCAGCGCCGCCGCCGTGGACGACATCGTCGGCTGGTCGCTGCTGTCGGTGGTGTCCGCGATGGCCACCACCGGGCTGCGCGCCGGCCACGTGGCCCTGACCGCGGGCAGCCTGGTCGCGGCGTTCGCCGTCGCCCTGCTCGTCGGCCGCCCGGTGGTCAAGAGGGCGTTGACGCTGGCCAACCGGTCCACCGACGCCGGCCCGACCGTCGCCACCGTCGTGGTGCTGCTGATCGCGTCCGCCGCCGGGACGCACGCCCTGGGCCTGGAGCCGATCCTGGGCACGTTCCTGTGCGGCATCCTGCTGAGCACCTCGGGCCTACTGGACCGCCGCAAACTCGCGCCGCTGCGCACCATGACCCTGGCCGTGCTCGCGCCGATCTTCTTCGCCACGGCAGGCCTGCGCATGGACCTGACCCTGCTGGGGCAGTGGCCCGTGCTGCTGTCGGCGCTGGTGGTGCTGGCGATCGCGATCGGCGGCAAGTTCGCGGGCGCGTACCTGGGGGCGCGGCTGTCCCGGCTGACGCACTGGGAGGGGCTGGCGCTCGGCGCGGGGCTCAACGCGCGAGGCGTGATCGAGGTGATCGTGGCGATGGTGGGGTTGCGGGTGGGCGTGCTGACCACCGCCGGGTACACGATCGTCGTGCTGGTGGCGGTCGTGACGTCCCTGATGGCGCCGCCGATGCTCCGCTACGCGGTCAAGCACATCGAGACCACCGACGAGGAACGCGAGCGCGAACGCACCTTCGCCGGCTGACCACGGGCGGACGCGCGCTTCCGCACCGCCCGCCCGCAGCCTCGCCCGACCCACCACTCGACCACCGCGTGCTTTCCCGCGCGGAGCGCGCCGCTTTCGCCGAAGGCACGCCTTCCCACCGAAGGCGCGTTTTTCCGCCGAAGGCGGCGCGCTCTTGCGTTCCGCCAAGCGGCAGCGACCACGGGAAGGGCCTCGGTTTCTTTCCCCGTCCGGCCTGGGCGAAGCC